>CALDJV010000113.1 GCA_937899305.1 uncultured Cytophagaceae bacterium | reverse complement strand
TTTTTTGGGCAATATGCCTCTTAATCAAAATGCTTGCCGCTCACTAATGATGTTTAAAAACTTATGAAATAAAAAATTGATTGAATTTCAAAGGTAGGGATTTTTTAGAAAATCTGGCAAATCATAGTAAAGCTTTAGTAGATTTATTTAGTTGGTTATCAGTTGAATAAGCAACTTCATTTGTACTAATCATTATGTGTAATGGTATTTTGCTCATTTACTCTGGCTCTAATACTAGAACAGATCAACATCCACTGGAGACCTTGGGCTAGAAAAATTCACTAAAACTCCCCCATTATCTACGGAAAAATTCTTAAATTTAACCATGCGTTTCTATGATGTCACAGTCAAGTGATTTGGTACCCTCCAACCTTTGTCTATTTATCCCCCAGTTTGTTGATCAACTTATTATTACAAACAATTGAAATTAATTTATGGCTATTGATCTCGACGAACAATTGCAGAAAGAGTGGAGGCAGGAAAAAAAGCAACTCAGGCACAGGTTAAACCATTGGGTATTTCTACTTACTATATTTCTCTATCCTGGTACTATAGTGGATTATTCAGCCGTAAAACCTGAAGAAACCACTTTATTTATTTGGATCCGTCTTTTACCTACCATCATTACCCTCGCTGCTTGGTTAACTGTACGGGCTTGCAAGCTACCCAATCAAATAGTTTTATATATTTCTATTATTTGCGTTTTAACCACCTCAACTTACCGTCCAACTCCGCTTGACATGGGCAATTTTGTGTTTGTAAACGCGTGTTGTCTTATCTTGATCAGTGCCATTCCTTTGATTGGTCAACGAACTTCATTGGTGTTATTGGCATATTTGGTAGTGGTTAATGTAGGGGTTTATATCATTTTTTATGCTGACACTGTACCATTACCCAAGAGCGGATTGGTTTTTACGATCACTTTAGGAATTATGTTTGTGGTGGTATCCAAGTTTCGTTACGAAATTGTTCGGCGTAATTTTATCCAAAGCAAACAACTAGGTATACAAAATACTCAAATCAACGAACAAAAGCAGGAGTTGCAGACCCTGAATGAGCGCTTACAAGAAAAAAATCATTTATTATTGGAAAGCCTTGGATACGCTCAAAACATCCAATCACTGCTCTTACCCCGTGCAGAAGATATTCAAAAAAAACTCCCCCAATCTTTTGTATTGTTCCGGCCTCTCAACCAAGTAAGTGGTGACTTCTATTGGTATGCTGAAACCAACCATTCTATCAATCCCGAGATAATAGTAGTGGCCATGGATTGCACTGGTCATGGGGTTCCAGGGGCACTCATTAGTATGATTGGGGAATCTTTGCTCAAACAAATCGTCATCAAAGAAAAAATACATGAACCTCACCAAATCTTGCATCGCTTACACCAAGAGATAAGACTTACCTTGCGGCAAAAAGAAAGCAATAACCGCGATGGCATGGACATGGGTATTGTCAAAATCAATTTCGAGGCTCAAACCCTTCATTACGCAGGAGCTTGCAATTACTTGCTCTATTTTCAGCAGGAAAAAATGCATCAAATCAAGGGCGATTTTTATTCTATAGGAGGCGAGCAACGAGAAATTGAGCGGGTATTTACCAATCATTCCATAAAAATCACCTCTCCTACTACGTTTTACTTGTTTTCGGATGGATATCAGGATCAATTTGGCGGAAAAGAAGGAAAAAAATTTATGCGCCAACGATTTAGAAACACTTTACAACAGATTCATGGTATGCCTCTGGCACAACAAAAAAAACACCTCGAAGTAACGCTGGATCAATGGAAAGGCTCCAAAGAACAAGTGGATGATATTTTAGTTATTGGCGCACGGGTGTAGACAAACTGATTGTTATTTTCCCTCATATAAGACCTCATGGATTTGCTCCCTCATTTTTTTTACTGTCAGCAGACCTTCAATAAGTCACTGATTATCAACACGTATCTAAGTAAACAAAAGCCAGAGTAAAAACAATAAACCCACCCGCTTTCAAAAATTGTACTGTTCACTTTTTGTTCACTCGTTTTTTTTGGGATAGCCACCCAAAATATTCTACTTGCCGCAAAATCCTAAATGGTACATTTATACCACATTTAATTACACTTATCATGAAACATAAAATTACTGTATCATGCCTGTTGCTATTGGCGATGTTTGTTGTGATGCCTGCTAGTGCCCAACAAAAGTACAGCAAGAAGCGCACGAAGAAATTACAAAACTTGCGCAAGACTTATCAAAGCAAATACACCAATAACCGCTTGCGGGCTTACAAAAGGGCACAAACCGAAAAAATGCCCATCCGATTGGAAGAAGAAGATGGAAGCATCATCGAGCTCCAAGGGTATTCTAAATCTCAAGGAGGGATTCCATTGTATTTGGCTACCGACAACATCAATGCGGCCAAAACCATTGGGACCTACAATACTCAAATACAACTAGGACTCAATGGTAGTGGCATTACACTGGGTATTTGGGATGGTGGAGGCATCAGAACCTCTCACCAGGAATTTGGCAATCGCGCTATCCAGAAAGACACTCCTTCTGGATTAAGTTCTCATGCAACTCACGTAGCGGGTACCATGGTGGCGGCTGGGGTCAACTTCGGAGCCAAAGGCATGTCTCCCAATGCTACCCTCCACGCTTATGACTGGAACGACGACCTTACCGAAATGGCCAACGAGAGTGCGCAGGGATTGCTCATTTCTAACCACTCGTACGGCTTTATTCACGGCTGGCGATTCAGTTCATCTACTGGTTGGCGTTGGTATGGCGATACTACGGTAAACGACACGGTGGATTATCGTTTTGGTTTTTACGGGGAGCGATCACGCGATTGGGACCAGTTGGCTTACAATGCACCTTATTATCTCATTTGTCGATCAGCTGGAAACGAACGCAACGACAACCATACTGGAGAACATCAGTATTATAATGGTACAGATTGGGTGACATCCACCACCAAGCGTACTCCAGATGGAGACTACGACTGTTTGGGTACCGATAAAGTAGCCAAGAACATTCTAACCATTGGAGCAGTAGAAGACATTACGAGTGGTTATACCCAGCCTTCCGATGTGGTTCAAACCTCTTTTAGCAGTTGGGGGCCTACCGATGATGGCCGCATCAAACCTGATATTGTCGCCAATGGCTCAAGTGTGTATTCTACCGATGACGATAGTGATACCGATTATACCGTCAAAAGTGGGACTTCCATGTCTACTCCCAGTGTATCGGGGTCTTTGGGACTACTGCAACAGCATTATCACAAACAAAATGGACAGTACATGCGGGCCGCTACGCTCAAAGCATTGGTGATTCATACCGCTGATGAGGCTAGCCCTACTCCTGGTCCTGATTATCAAAATGGCTGGGGCTTGATGAATACCAGAACTGCGGCTGACGTGATCAACAACAATCAACAAGTGGCCCTCATCAAAGAAGATTCCTTAGTAAATGGAGGCTACCGAGTACTTACGGTCAAAGCTACCGGCAACGAACCCTTGGCGGTAACCATTGTATGGACCGACCTCCCTGGTACTCCAGTAGCACCCAATGCTGTCAACTTAG
>CALDJV010000112.1 GCA_937899305.1 uncultured Cytophagaceae bacterium | reverse complement strand
CAACTGTATAATCCCATTAGTTTCCTTTAAGTTTTTGGCTCGCTGGATTGCTCCTTGTTTTTCATTCACTTTCTTATTGAGTATAAAATTCACGTTTTTCTCCTCAAACCCTCTTAATTTCATCTGCATCGCCCTCTCCCCCATCACGTCCGCTTCTTTCTCCAGTCCCTGATCGTCGTTTACCTGTACCCCGCCTTTCATTTGTAATGTAGGGGTAACTCGTCCTTGTTTTTGCTGTACTACGTGCCAAGCTTCGTGGGGCAAGTGCTGTTCCTGGCCAGGGGCTACATGAATGTTGGTTCCCTGGGCGTAGGCGTGGGCTTGTAGTTGGAGTGGTTTATCGGAGTTGTAATGCACCTTTACATCATCCATCGAGTAGCCCGAGAGGTTTTCAATTCCGGTTTTTAGGTTGTCGGGTAGCCCAGTGTGGTTGGGTTTGCGTTGTATCGGATGATCAGCCGCCATTTTACCCTCATATGTTTCCAACGCCGGGTTCGATACCACGGCAAAAGGATCAATGGTTCGAGGGGCAGGATTGCTCTTATTGACGGGTTGTTGTTTGGCTTGAATGGGGCCTTTTTTGCCTTGTTTGGACTGGATGGTTCCCTTCGATTGCTTCTTGGAAGCGTTGTTTTTACGCTGAAGGGTAGCGGCTTCTTGTTGGGGATTTTGTTCTACTTGCTTGTGCATAATGATGTGGGTAAAGGGTAATGGTTCGCATTTAATTTCTAAAAGTAAAGGTAGCGCAACCAATAGTCCGAGGCAAAAAACGAGCATAGACAAAAACCCTACAGCGCATAGACAATGAGTAGACAATCTCCCAACTTGTGTCCAATGCTGTTTCCTTAAAATCATTATTCAATAATTTGTTCTTGGGGAAACAGCATTGGGTGATCATCAATGGGGTAGTTTTTCCCGAAGCAAGCCATAAACAAAGGTACCAATGGTGGCACTCAATATGACTACCAACATCACCAAGGTTCCATTGCCCACCAAGGTAAACATAGGCCCAGGACAAGCGCCCGTCATGGCCCAACCCAGGCCAAAGATGGTTCCTCCAATGAGGTACCTTGGTACTGACTTTTGTTTGGGGGTGAGTTGTATTGGTGTACCTATCCTGCTCTTTATCTTGGTTCGCTTGATCAATTGAATCCACGCCATGCCAAGCATCACCGCAGATCCAATGATGCCATACATATGAAAAGATTGAAATTTGAACATTTCGTATATTCTGGACCAGGAAATGACTTCTGATTTGGTCATGATAATTCCAAATACGATCCCCAGCAGATAAAACCTTATTTTATTCATTGTGCTTAAATCTGTAATTGTAGTAAATATGGTAAAATGAAGTAGGTCATCATCAACCCTCCGATGAAGAAACCAATGACCGCGATCAGGGAAGGTAATTGTAAATTGCTGAGCCCACTGATGGCATGACCAGAGGTACAGCCCCCAGCATAACGGGCCCCAAAACCGACTAAAAACCCTCCCAATACCATCATAATGACGCCTCGTACGGTCAGTAAAGCCTCGAAACTAAACAGTTCGTCGGGTAAAAACTGGGTCCCTGCGTTGACCACTCCATAATGCTCAAGTTCGGTCAAAACAGCGGTTGATAATTGCACTGGATGGTTGCTGGTTAAAAAATAGGAAGCGATGAAGCCACCAGAAATGGCCCCCACCACAAAAATCAAATTCCAATATTGGGCCTTCCAATCAAACTTAAAAAAGTTGGAAAATTTACCTCCTCCTCCTATGGCACATAGGGTGCGTAGGTTGGCCGATACCCCAAAGCCTTGTCCAAGGTACAGTAATAAAAACATTACAATGGATATGGCCGGCCCTGAGATGTACCAGGGCCAAGGCTGGCTAATCAATTCAATCATGATGCTATTTCTTTTGTATGGGTGATAATGCGTTTTTTTTTAGTCAACGGTCCATAGTCCACTGATTGAATGCAAAGTGAAAAACGTAAAATGAAAAATGATATTTAGCTTCGTAGAATTAATCATCAACAATTAAACATCAATAATCAATACGTCGCCTTGCGCAGCCATTTAACCATAAAACAATGAGCCGAAGGCGGAACAATAGAACTACCTAACCATTTAACAATGCAACAATAAGCGCAGCGAAACAATGAAAAGTACTAACTCAAAGTTTTTGGACATACATAACTGGTCAGCGTGATCCCGGTTTCTTTAATGGCCTTGAAACCACCTGCAATGTCTATGACATTTTCAAACCCTCTTGATTTGAGAATAGAGGCTGTAATCATAGAGCGATAACCACCCGCACAATGGATGTGGTAGGTCGTGTTTTTGTCCAATTCGCCAAACCACTCATTGATGTTGTCCAAGGGGAAGTTTTGCACTACTTGGCTATCAATATGCTCCGATGCGTATTCGGCCGGCTTTCTGACGTCCAATACCACCGCATTACTGGTCAATTGATCCTGAAATTCTGATGCTGATATCGATACCACCTTATCCGTTTCTTTTCCGCTGCTTTTCCAAGCATCCATTCCTCCTTCCAAATAACCCAAGGTATTGTCGTACCCCACCCGTGCCAAACGAGTGACCACCTCCTCTTCGCGGCCTGCTTCGGCAATGATGACAATGGGCTGTTTCAAATCAGGAATCAGGGCGCCGATCCAAGGGGCAAAGCTTCCATCAATTCCAATGTTGATGCTATTGGGAATAAAGCCATCTTTGAAAGTTTGAGGAGCGCGGGTGTCCAGCATCAACGCACCGTGGGTATTCACCAACTCCTCCAATAAATCAGGAGACAAACCTATGGTACCCGTTTGAATCACGGTATCTATGTCTTCGTAACCTTCTTTGTTGAGGCGCACATTTTTTGGAAAATACTGCGGGGGGGTTACCAAACCAGTGGTCACTTCTTTGACAAACTCTTCGATGGTCATGTTATGGCGCAAGGCATAATTGTGTTGCTTCTGATTGCCCAGGGTATCAAAAGTTTCACTGCTCATGTTTTTGCCGCAAGCCGAACCCGCTCCATGGGCTGGGTATACCAATACATCGTCGGGCAGCGGCATAATTTTATCCCGCAATGAATGGTATAACAACTTGGCCAGATCTTGTTGACTCAAGTTAGATTTTACTGCAAGGTCTGGTCGCCCTACATCACCAATAAACAAGGTATCGCCACTAAAAATCGCCTGCTCTTTTCCAAGGTGATCAATTAGCAAATAAGTAGTCGACTCGAGGGTATGCCCAGGGGTATGCAATGCTTTGATGACGACCTCGCCAATCCTAAATTCCTGACCGTCTTCGGCCACAATGCTGTCGTATTTGGTATCGGCATTGGGCCCAAAAACAATGGATGCCCCCGTTTTGTCGGCCAGTGATACGTGTCCAGATACAAAGTCAGCGTGAAAATGGGTTTCAAAAATATACTTGATCTTTGCGCCGTCTTTTTCGGCTTTGGCGATGTACGGTTTTGTTTCTCTCAATGGATCAATGATGGCCGCTTCTCCATTAGACTCGATATAATATGCTCCTTGTGCTAAACAACCGGTATAAATTTGTTCGATTTTCATGACAATTCTTTTTTTATAATTCAATATTAGTGCATTCATCAAGCAAGTTCAGTGACCCGCATCACACAATGCTCCACCCATACCTCAACTGCTTAGTACATTGGTTTGTAGCACTTCGTCTGGTGCCCGATGTATTTCAAAATCACCGTAGTTATCAAAGTAATCGATGGCAGGCTGTACATCCATAAAAAAGTGGTTTTCGCCTATTTCTTTTACAAAACCAGTTTTAAAGAGAAAGTCTCTCACCGGACCCAGCAAGCCAGTCAAGGCTACCTCTACTTCGTTACTTTGCAGCTCTTGAATCAACTCTTTTAACCCTTGCAGGGCGGTGGCATCAACGTAGGGAATGCTCCCGCAATGCAGCACAAAAAGTTTTACCCTGTCTTTCTGCTCTAGTTCTCTCTGCTCAAGTGCTTGTTGGGTGACCGCTAAAAAGTTGGAAATATTTGCAAAAAACAGTTGCGCATCATGACGAATCACCAAGATCTCAGGCCTGATCTCTACAGCTCGAAACCGGGTGATATTTCTATAATCGGTCGAGTGAGGCAACTTGCCCAATACGGCTACATGAGGCTTGGTACTGCGATAAATCAGGACCAGTAGTGAGATGAGCACGCCTACACCTATTCCCTCTTTGATGCCTACCCCCAGAGTTACTCCAAAAGCAGTCACAAACATTAAAAAATCGGCTTTGCTCGCCTTCCACAAGTATTTGGGATATTTAAAATCAATGAGGCCAAAGACTGCCACCATAATGATGGCCCCCAGAATAGGTTTGGGTAAGTAATAAAATAGCGGGGTTAGAAAAAGCAGGGTCAATCCTATCAAGGCCGCACTGATGAGGGCGGCTAAATTGGTCTTGGCTCCAGATTGGTCGTTGACGGCAGAACGGCTAAACCCACCAGTAGTGGGGTAACAGCTAAAAAGCGAGCCTACCATATTTCCCATTCCTAACCCAATCATTTCCTGGTTGTTGTCTAGCTCATATGCTCCCTTGTGTTTGCTCTGAATGGCTTTGGCTACCGAAATGGATTCCATAAAAGCAATGAGGGCCAAGGTGAGGGCAATGGGGATTAATTCGGTAAAATGGGTTGTATTGAGGGCAGGCCAGGCAAATGGAGGCAATCCTTGTGGTATATGGCCCACTATTTTGACTCCTACCTGGGTGAGATTGGCAAATTTCACGACTAAAATGCTTAGAACCACTACTACCAAAGCACCGGGAATGGCTTGGTGTATTTTTTTGATCCCTTTGATCAACAGGATGCCCAATACCCCCATGGTGACGGCAATCCAATTGATTTTTTCAAAGCTTAAAAAGGCATCATATGCAATCTTAAAGATATTATTGTTTCGCTCAATGTCTACCCCAATCAAATGCTTGAGTTGATTGAGGCCTATAATCAATGCTGCAGCTGAGGTAAATCCACTGACGACTGGCTTGGATAAAAAATGAACCAAAAAACCCAACCTCAATACTCCAAAGGCCAATTGCACCACGCCCATCATAAAAGAAAGCAATATGGCCAAGGTAATGTATTCTTGGCTTCCAACCACGGCCATTGTAGAGACTCCCGCAGCCACCAACAAAGAATCCATCGCTACTGGCCCTACGGCTAGTTGCCGTGAGGTACCAAACAACGCATAAACGACTTGGGGAATCAGGGCGGCATACAATCCATACACTGGTGGTAAACCAGCTATCATGGCATAGGCCATTCCTTGGGGGATGAGCATGATGCCCACGGTCAGTCCCGCCGAGATGTCTCCGGGCAGGTATTGCTTTTTATAATGGGGTAACCAATCAAGTATGGGGAGTATCTTTTTCAATGTCATAGCAACCTTTTTCAGTTTATGATACAAAGTAAAAGGTTGCCTGATTCAGATAAAGTGATGCTAATCACATAAGCCCATCAGCAATTTTCTATTTAGACCTGACAAGTTTTTAAAACCGGTAAGGTATCGCTTAGCCTGTGGAGACACAGTCTGAGACGACAATGGTAATAATCAAGATAAAAAACTTTAACTATCCTTCCTCACTCATGATCCAGTAACTTGATTTTGTTTCTTCCCAATTCTACTTTACCCAAGGCTTCTAACTTTTTCAACAATCGTGAGATGGCTTCCCGCGAAGCATTCAGCTCTTTGGCGATATCGCTGTGGGTAATTGTAAACTGGTTTTGTTGCAGGGTAGCCGCGCGATCTTTGAGGTATTTCAGCAAACGCGCATCCAAGCTGAAAAATGCTATAGAGTCCAAGGTGTGCAAAAGTTCTTGCATTCTGATTGCATAACTATTGATGATGAAATTTCTCCATGAATTGTACTTTTTCATCCACAAACCCGCCCTTTCCACTGGAATAAATAACACCCTGGTTTTGTCTTCTGCAATGGCCCAGATTTCGCTTTTTTTGTGCTGCATGCAGCAAGTAATAGACATCGCACAAGTATGGCCGCTTTCCAAATAATACAACAGCACTTCATTGCCTTCTTCATCTTCTCGCATCACCTTGATGGCCCCCGACACCACCAACGGCAGGTACTTGATAAATTGACCCTTTCGAAAAATATTTGCTCCCTGTTGATATTCTTTTTCCAGGCCAATGTCGGTCAATTCTTCCTGTAATTCTATTTCGGTGAGTAAAGGAAATATGGACTTGATGTCGGTTGTTTTCATACCTGAAAATAATAATAATGACAGATTTCTATGTTCAAACCGACTTTCCGCACGTGTGTTTCTAAAAAATATTAATTAGCTAACACTT
>CALDJV010000111.1 GCA_937899305.1 uncultured Cytophagaceae bacterium | reverse complement strand
GGCAAACTACCACCAAGGTTGAGTAGATGGTGATGACATTCATCAAAGCAATCGTGAATTGTGACGGTGAATAGTCAAACGATTGACTTTGTTTGCCTTAAATAGTTAACTCGTGGTCTGTATAAGTGCGCTACTGGGAAGAACAAAAATTGAGCAGAAATGATATTTCCAAATGCTAAAGTAACTAATTTATGAGGTTTAAAAAAGTAAATGAACGAATCTGAGCAGGTAACCGCTAAATAAGGGTTTTTTAGATGGATATCGGTAAATATACTTACATCTTTCTTACATTGTAGCCTTAAGTTGACCATCCAAGATCGCAATTCCATCGTCAAACGAATGCGGCTGATAGTTTAATTGCTCTTGAGCTTTGGTCAGAACGAACCCAGTTTTTGGGGGTCTTTTGGCAGGCTGCGAAAAACGAGAAGCATCCGTTTTGACGATCAACGATTGGTCTAAATCAAAATATTGAGCCGTTTTGATGGCCATTTCATAAGGAGTTAAAAAATCGGGACCCGAAATATTGAACACGCCTTCTGCCTCGTTGTCTGCAATCAGATAACAGCCCATTGCCAAGTCTTCGGCCAGGGTAGGGGTACGCCATTGGTCGTCTACCACATGAATGGTTTTTCCTTCCTCAAGTGATTTTTTTACCCAAAGAATGATGTTAGAGCGGCTCATCGCTTCGGTAATGCCATACACAAGCACCGTTCGGGCAATGGCCCAGCGAATGTCACTGGCTTTCAAGGCTTTTTCGGCGGCCAGCTTGCTCTCACCGTAATAACTTACCGGGTTGGCTACTGCTTCTTCGTGGTAGGGGCCGTCTGCACCGTCAAAAATAAAATCAGTAGAAAGGTGTACCAAAAAACAAGGTTTACCGATTTGAGCGAGTTGTTGACAAGCTTCTATGAGGTACTCTACACTGTGTACATTGAGTTGCCAGCACAATTCCCGTTCGGTTTCACAAGCATCTACTTGGGTCATCGCGGCAGTATGTATGATGGTATCGGGTTGCCACTGCACTATTTTTTCCAACACTTCCGTTCGGTTAGCGATATCCAACGAATGATAGGTAAGGTTGTCTGATTTGCCCGAGTAGCGATTGTCACCACGAGAAGTAGCCAATACTTCTACTTGTGATTGATAGGTTGGAGTAATGAGTAATTGTTGTAATTTTTGGCCCAGTAATCCATTGGAACCAGTGATGAGTATTTTCTTCATCAGCGTTATAAAGGTTTTGACAATGATTTTGCAAATGTACCAATTCAGAGAGTAAATCCAACCAGTTTAGAGTTCATAGTTTTTTTCAGTCCACGGTCGACGATCCATAGTCGATAGTTTTCTTTAGTCCACTAATTGAATGAAAAATGAAAAACGTAAAATGAAAAGTGGACGCTTCGCGCAACCATTTAGCAATGTAACAATGAGCCGAAGGCGGAACAATTATACCCCATTGTTAAATGCAGCAAGGCTCCCCATTTTTTTAAATTCCCTGACCATCTCTTGCAACTGCTTAAAATACCCCGACAACCAATCCCGGTCGAGGGTTTCTTCGGTAATTTGCAAGTAAAAGTTTTCCATGCTTAACTTCAATACCAAAGCCGCCAGGTAAGAGTTTTCGGTCAGCCCCAGCATGTTGGCCCACAGCCCAAGAATGGCCGTAGCAGTGCGTTGATTGGTTTTTTCAAAACAATCCTCAAAATCCTGGTTTTGCCGATGTACCCGCAGCTGACGGTTAAACAGTAAATCCAATTTGTGGTCTACAATTACCTCAATCAATTCATCTATGTGGGTACATTTACTTTCCTTGTCTACAATGATATCGGTACGCAATAAATGATACCGGAGCAAAAAGCCAGTAAACACCTCTAAATCGGCAAAGTGATGGTAAAAAGACGACTTGTTTTTACTAATGTTTCGGGCCAGTCGCTCTACCTTTAGCCCCGCAGGGCCTTCGTAAGAAAATACCCGATAGCCTTCAACAACCCAAGGCATTTGAGTAGGAGTGATTTCGTTCATTGTGTTTTGCTAAAAATAGGAGTATCAATTACGTCGTTTTTCCTCATAAAACCAATCTCATTGGGTAGCCTCCGAAGGTGATTCTAACCAATTGGTCAAAGCTCACCGGGCAACTACATTTCTATCTATTATAAAAATATAAGAAATTAATCTTGCTGATAGTCAGTGAATTAGCAAATAATTAAATATTTTTTTTAAAAAAACTTCCATTGAGATTCCAGTTTGGGATATATAATAATAGTCAAGTACAAAATAAAAACAGAAGATACAAAAAATCTGATTTGATGAATGTCCTCAATTCATTCATCAATTGAAGTCGAGCAATGATTGTTGCCGCGATTACTTGATGAAATAACTTGTTTTTGGTGGACTATCAATCCAGAAAATGATCAAAATAATGTGCAAAAAGTATAGGAAAATGAACACAGTCAAACGAATCATCGGGCAAACTACCATATTGGCTTGGTTGATTCTTTTATCAGTAGGAGAACTTGGGGCGCAGGTTGCTCCTGAAGTAAAAGTGCCGCTTTCTCCCAATGCTGCGGCATTAGAAAAATTCGCCAACGTACCAGTGAGTTTATACACGGGAGTGCCCAATATCAATGTACCGATTTGTGCGCTCAAAAGCCGTAGCCTAAGTGTACCCATATCGCTCAGTTACCACAATACCGGGTTCAAGCCCAACGAAATGCCCAGCTGGGTAGGGTTGGGCTGGACCCTCAATGCCGGAGGTGCCATTACCCGTACTGTACATGGCAAAGCCGACGAGGAATTAAACGGTTATTGGCAATATACCCAAAACAACACCATCAAACAAAGCTACAACCTCTACGGAGCAGGTGGAGAAGGAGCTTGGTGGTTTATCACTGATTTGGCGCAAAAGAGTCCCAACGACCCTGCGGCCATTGATACCCAACCCGACGTATTTTCTTTCAATGTAGGCGGCTATACCGGAAAGTTTTTTATAAAGTGGGAAGGTGGTGTGTTGAAACCGTTTTTTATTCCTCATCAAGAGGTAAAGATCACCATCCCTACCGATTTGGCTTCGGGTCAATGGGAAATTACCGTGCCTGATGGTACGCGCTATATATTTGGAGGTGGATTTACCGAAAAGGTACAAAACCGCACCATTCAAAGAACTCAAGGAAGTTTGAATGGATACACTTACCCCGTACGAACTTACATTGCAGCCTGGTATCTCAAAAAAATTATCTCAGCTAACGGAGATGACTTTATTGATTTTCATTACCAAAAGGCCAATCCAACCACTTATTTCAAAAAACAATACTCGGAACAACTACGCCAAGTGACCTATACCGATGTATTGGGAGGAGAAATCTCTGGTCATGATTCATTCAAGGCGGCCTGTAACTCTGAGACCAACCCTACCATTACCGAAACCGAAACCATGGTATTGGATCGCCAGCATATTTCGCATATCACAACTGCAACTGGTGATCATGTCTATTTCCGCGAAGGAGCCACTCGAGACGATTATCCTGATCAATCATTGGCCGAAGTAGCCAAGGTGGCTTCCAGTGGAGAGTTGGTAAAGGTGATCAAGTTAAAATACAAGTATTTGACTTTGGGAGCTTACAAACGATTGTTGTTGGACAGTGCCCAAGAGTTCAATAATAGTACACCCCGATATGCTACTACTCTCCATCCTGACAATCAAGTTTCTAAGGGCGCTTATACATTTGATTATTACACTCCAGTAGGAGTAAACGTAGATGCTACTTTCGAGAAAGGCATTGATCACTGGGGTTATTACAATGGAGCCAACAACGAGACGTTGATTCCGTACTATGGGGCCTATCGCGAGATCAACCCTGAGCGGGCCAAGATTGGGGTCATCACCGAAATGCATTATCCTACGGGAGGTAAAACCACCTTTAGTTGGGAAGCCAACACCTACAGCAATGATGGAGGATACAACACCATAGACGAGCAAGTGAGCGAGGTGTTAGAAGTAAGCAATTATGCAACATTATTGGAAGGAAACGGAGAATATGTGATCAAGGAAAAAAGCATTTGTCTGGATTCGGCTCAATTTTTAAAAGTCGAGACCACCATCAATCACCAAAGTACGCCCAACTTGATTGAACCCTATCTCAAAGCCAAAATTATCACTCCAGTAGACCAGAGTTTGGCAGAATGGAAACCAGTGCTGAACGTAAAGGGGAACACCCAACAGGTGATGTATTTGCGGGCTGGGACCTACAAATTACAAATCATTGGTCATGGCAATGTGAGCAACGGAAATGCTAAATTGAGATTTCATTACAGCAAAAAGATTCATCAAAAATCGAGTAATCGACCGGGGCCAGGACTCAGAATTGCCCAGACGACTTCGTTGGATGGATTGAATACTGGAAACAACCTGACCAAGGCTTATCGGTACCAACAGTTCAATAACCCAACGTACTCGAGCGGAAACCTTTTGTCACCAGTCAGTTATTACAGATTACAAGAACACCGTTCCCCAATGCAGTTT
This sequence comes from uncultured Cytophagaceae bacterium, assembly GCA_937899305.1. Classification (GTDB taxonomy): domain Bacteria; phylum Bacteroidota; class Bacteroidia; order Cytophagales; family Microscillaceae; genus Microscilla. Next base: position 1,833 of record CALDJV010000111.1, on the reverse strand, counting down.
TCTAGCGGACAATCGGGAGGAATTACCAGGGTGGATCATCAGACAGAGCAAACGATCACTACTACTTATGCAGTGATAGCAGAGTTATCCAATGGCCTTGAAATTGAAGTAGGTACCTATGAGGGACAAACGAAAATACCTGAATTTACAAGTGTTACAACAGAAGGAGGGGGGGGACCTGGCATTTCCGGATGTGTAGGAGACGCCAAGTGTACTTTTTTGGTGATGCATTCAGACAATGTATATCCTATAGATTATACCAAAGGCAGTGAAATAGGCTACACCCAAGTAACCGAATTGATCAGCAAAGGTGGTTTCCACGGTCGCAACGAGTCGGAGTTTTCGTATGTGCCTTTTCTGATTCCTACATTTGGACCTCGGGTAAGCCAGGATTATTTGCGAGGCCATTTGCTGAAGTCCCGATCGTACGACAAACAAGGACGCATTCGAGAGTCGGTAGAAAATACCTATTCCACCAGCGCCCGAGGCGAAGCGAATTATGCTGAGGCGATTGGTTTGGCCGCCCGTTACGTGTACCGTTCGGCTTGTTTTCCCAATGAGCGTGATATAAAAAAGAATGAGGTAGAGTTTAGAAATTTTTACCTGATTTCGGCTTGGCATCGCCTGGATCAAACCAAAACCACGGTATATACCTACGAAGATGCGGATGTGGCCGGGAACCATCCACAGACCCAAACGAATACCACCAGTAATTTTTATGGAAGTACCCACCATAGTTTTGCCACCAAGGTAAATACCGACAACAGTGAAAATGAAGTGGTACAGGTCAGAAACCTATATCCTCAAGACATTACCGCAGGCACCCACGGTAACAAAATGGCGAATACCGCCCAATTGTTATTGGGGCAACATCGCATTGGTACTCCGGTGGTGAGCATCACGACTCGATCGGGCAAAGTAGTGGGGGCCAAGTACGTGGCTTATGGCCAATTTGGTGACCTTTCGGAAAAAGTATTGCCTACGGTGTCTTACGTAACCGAGTTGGCGGCTCCCATTCAGGAAACGGCCTTGTTTCAAACCGATGCCCAAGGCAATTATGTGCATTTTATTCCCAAGGTGACCTTTGATTTTGAGGTAGGGACCAGTGTGCTCAAAACCACCCGGCCCACCGACCACCACTCTATTACTTATTTGTGGAATGCCAATCGCACGTTGTTGTTGGCCGAAACCGTAAACGCAACCTCAGAGCAGGTCAACTACACCAGTTTTGAGTCTGCTCAAAGCCTGGGCGGTTGGGTGCCCAGCAACAATTACACCTTGGCCACAGTAGCCGGACGTTCCCTTACTGGAGCTAAGGCCCTCTATCAGGCCCCCGGAAGTGGTAGTGTCAATATTGAGAGTCAGCTGACTATAGATGCTCCTGCCACCTATCAAGTGAGTTTTTGGCAAAAGGGCAACGGAACCATTGCCATATCGGGCGTGACGGGGAGTTTGAACCCAATAAAAACAGTAGGCGACTGGAAACTTTACCAAACTAAAGTAGCCCTGAATCCGGGCGGCAAGGTCACCTTGACCGTACCCGAGGGAGTGTATCTGGACGAATTGCGCTTGCATCCGGCCCAGGCCCAAATGAAAACCTACACCTATCGCCCATTGGTAGGGGTAACCTCGATGAATGGGGTAAACAACCAAACTGCTTATTATGAGTACGACGGTCTCAAACGTTTACGCCTGGTACGGGATTTTGAGGGCAACATCCTCAAACGTTACACTTATCAATACAAAAACAAATAATTACCCCCAAGAGCAAAAAGAGCAAAAAGAAAATAAGTAAAAATGATAAACAAGATATTCAAAAAATTAGGGAGTGCT
>CALDJV010000110.1 GCA_937899305.1 uncultured Cytophagaceae bacterium | reverse complement strand
ACGGCGCGGCCGCCTTCGTTTGTGTCTCCACAAACGAAAAATGTCTAGTAGTATGCTAAAATACCTAAAATATGACCCAAGAATTGTACGTTTATCACATTGTGCCCAAAGCAGATTGGGAAATGGCCCAGCAAAAAGCCGTTTATGCCCCAATTTCCATCCAAACCGAAGGCTTTATCCATTGCTCAAACCTATCTCAAGTACTGGGGAGTGCCAATTTATTTTTTAAAGGCCAAACTAATTTATTACTATTAAAAATTGAAGTGGCCAAATTAAAGGAACAACTGGTATATGAGAATACCACTGGAGGCACCGAACTTTTTCCACATTTGTACGGAAAACTCAATTTAGATGCAGTCAATCACGTTTATGCTTTAGATATCGATGAGGAAAATAATTTTATGTTTCCTCAAGAGTTAAATCATTAACTAATTGAAACATGCGGAAGATAATCCATGTGGATATGGATGCCTTTTATGCGTCGGTCGAACAACGTGACCACCCCGAATACCGTGGTAAACCATTGGCCGTAGGTGGAAGTAGCGAGCGAGGAGTGGTAGCCGCTGCAAGTTACGAAGCGCGTAAATTTGGTGTCTTCTCGGCCATGTCTTCCCGGTTGGCCTACCAAAAATGTCCTCAAATCATCTTTGTACGTGCTCGCTTTGATGTATACCGACAAGTGTCACGGCAAATCCGCGAAATTTTTTATGAGTATACCGATTTGGTAGAACCCCTCTCACTGGACGAAGCGTATTTGGATGTCACCGAAAATAAGATAGGGATGCCTTCAGCTACGATCATAGCCCAAGAAATCAAACAAAAAATCTGGGATGCTACTCAGCTTACCGCTTCTGCTGGGGTGTCGGTCAATAAATTTTTGGCAAAAGTGGCTTCCGATATGGACAAACCCAATGGACTTACTTTGATCTCTCCGGAAGAAGCACTTGATTTCATTGCGCAATTGCCTATTCAAAAATTTCACGGAATAGGGAAGGTTACCGCCAAAAAAATGCAAAAATTAGGCATTTATACTGGGGCAGACCTAAGACGCTGGGAGCGCGTAAAGTTGATTCGTCATTTTGGCAAAGTAGGGGCATATTATAATAACATTGCCCAAGGGATTGATGAGCGCCAAGTCAACCCTCATCGCATTCGTAAATCTATCAGTACCGAAAACACCTTTGATCATGACCTGGAAACGATCGAGGAGATGGAAGCGGAGTTAGAAAAACTAGCCAAGGAGTTATTACAGCGAATTGATAAAAATAAAGTATTGGGTCAAACCATTACCCTCAAAGTGAAATACAATAATTTCCAGCAGATTACCCGTAGTAAGACTTTGCCTTACGCAATCAACGACTTGGCGCTGATTACCCAACTATACAAAGAGCTGATTCATTCTTGTGATTTTTCTCAGCACAAGGTGCGTTTGTTGGGCTTGGGTGTTTCCAATCTGGACCAACAACAAAACAGTAGCGGCTTACAACTACACCTGGAGTTTGGGTAAGGCTATTTTACCAATAAAACAGGTACAAAAATACCTGTCAAACCATTTAGTCTAACAGGTACTTATCATATATTTTAACTTTATCGTTTCGTTCCTTGTCAAGGAGTAACCGGATTGGTTCCTCCATCAATCCAGCCCATGTATGCCGCAATCACATAAATGACATACAGGAAGATTAAAAAGAGTCCAAAAGGACGACTGGCTTTGAATTTTTGGAGGAAGAGCAGTAACACCACCACAATCAAAGTGGTAAATAATAAAATGATAGAGGAATTGATATTGGCACCTCCCAAACCATCTAAGGGTTCGCCTTTGGCAATGATGTAAATCAATACTGGAAGCCCCAAACTCATCAAAATATCAAAGATATTGCTCCCAATGGCATTGGCAATGGCCATATCTCCACGACCTTGCTTGGCCACAATGGCTGAAGAAATCATTTCTGGAATAGAACTACCTCCTGCCAAAATGGTAAGCGCAATGATGGCTTTGTCAATTCCTACTGCACTGGCTAATGATTCAGCCGCAATGACTAGAAAATAAGAAGCCCCCGCAATGATCACCAATGAAAGTACAAATACAGGAATAGTCCACTTGGGTTTTTCTTCTGGGTCAGGGATCAAGTTCATAATAAACTCTACCGGGTATCCCAAACTCTTTTGTAATATTTTAAATGGATTACGGGCTGTTTCACCCTCCATGTTTTTCTCGATGGCCTCAATGGGACGAGGAGTATCAAAATGATTTTGGGCACCTTCAAACTGAACGCGAGCACTGCCATTTGGTAGATCAAATCCAGTACTGGAAGATTTCCTAGGACCATCTTCATTGACATACTTGGTCCATAAGTACAGAATAAAAAGGTAGAGAAAGTAACTGCTGACGAAGGTGATGCCCTCGATGAGGGTAAACTTGTTGTCAGCAACGAATAAGATGAGTAAGCCAACCGAAAATGCATAGAATATGCTATCTCGCATGACTGGGCGCCAATTGAGATAAGACGTTTTGACAACTGCGGCAAAACCAATCACTACCAGTATTTGAAAAATAGCCGATCCCACAATAGTACCGACTCCGGTAGCGGGGCTGGTATCTTTGAGAAACAAAGCAAACAATGCGGTAGAAATTTCGGGCGCACTGGTGCCCAGTGCCAATAAGGTAGCCCCCGCAACACTAGGAGGGAGGTTCATCCATTCGGCAATATTATCCAGACTTTTAATAAAGTGTCGATCTACAATTTCCGTCATCACATAGAACGCAAGCAGGATAACAAGTAAAGCCAACCAAATAGACATTCTTTTTCAGGTTTTAATTAAGTTAATTTTTTATCAAGAGGTAATTTGCACTTCCTTTGATCGTGTTAAGCAAGTGTTAAACAAACGGCTTGCCAATATACGAAATTAAAGAAGCAATTTGAGTGCCGTACCATGCCTTATTTTTCCGTGATAGTTCCCTCATTATTTTAATGATACGATTACACCAAAAGAAACCACTTTGATTTAGTGTTGTTTCAAAATATTTTTGAAAAATTGATCGTGTGGATTAGTAATGATTGCAAAAGTATGAGTTTTTGATTCTAATTAAAATACTGAATCACATAAGGTAGCAAAGTAAGCATTTAATTACTATACTCTTAAGTACTTTTGACAAGGGGTGTACTGATGAAGCCCGGAATAAACTTTTGTTTTGAGGTAGGTTGACGCTAACATTCTTCAGTTTGATGGCAAAATGAGCCCCTTTTTTGTCAGTGACGACCTGTTTGTGGTCATTAGTGAGCGGTACATTATTTGTCAAGTGTCTCCAAGAATTTTAATAACC
>CALDJV010000109.1 GCA_937899305.1 uncultured Cytophagaceae bacterium | reverse complement strand
TATGCCGATTTTTTTCCAGGATATACCTAAAAAGTTATGTATGGTTTCGAAGTTCAGCAAAGCAATTGTTTCCAAAATACAAATTATCTATAAACTTTAACAGTATTTACTCAACAAAAATTCGCTCAATCTGGCTTGATGCACTATAAAAGAGTTATGACCTCATTTCGCAAATTCTATAACAAAGCCTGTATTCAGGTGGATTGCATATTTACTACCACCAGAACATAAGTTGCAAAACAACCAACGGGAACGCAACCTTTAGCTTCGCCCGTACTAGACACCTATCTAAATAACCCACTACCATTGCCTCCCCAAACAACTCATTCAAAATGGTTTTCCTTACAAAGACTAAGTCTCTCTATTTTATTCAAGTCCCTATTATGGGAAAATAAAGGCATTGATAGCCAATCACTTATAAAAAAAAAGCATTTTTTTTCAAAAAAACTTCCATTGAGATGCAGGTTTGGGATATATAATAGTAGTCAGGTAAAAATAAAGGAAATCAAAAATCCAGCTTGGCGGTGACATCAAATCTTGATGAGAAATAGATGACCAAAAAAAACAGGAAAATGAACACAGTCAAACAATATATCAAACAGATTGGAGGGGTGAGCTTGCTTTTACTAGGCTTGCTGGTTTCGGGATACGCCCAACAAACCTCAGAGAACCAAAAACCACATCCCAATGTACCACCTTCTCCCAATGCGGCTTCGTTAGAAAAATTTGCCGATATCCCAGTAAGCTTGTATACGGGCATTCCCAACATTACGGTCCCCGTGGCGACCCTACAAAGTCGATCGCTGAGTGTACCCGTGTCTTTGGGCTACCACTACACCGGGCTTAAACCCAACGAAACGCCCAGCTGGGTTGGTTTGGGCTGGTCGTTGAATGCGGGGGGAGTAATTACCCGTACTGTACGGGGTAAATCAGACGACAACAGCAGTAATGGATACTGGAGCTTGAGCACCCCCATCAAAGAAACGGGCTACCAACCTTACACCAACAACGACGACTGGAACTTTTTGGATGGATTGGCCTCTGGAACCGGACCCGATACCCAACCCGATATTTATTCTTTCAATGTAGGAGGTGCTTCGGGCAAATTTTTCCTCAAAAAACAGCCCGATGGCAGTTTCAGAGCTTACACGATTCCTTACCAGGATGTAAAAATTGAAGTCCCCGCCAACTTGGCCACTGGGGTATGGACCATCACCTTGCCCAATGGTACTCAATACCTATTTGGAGGGACTGGCTTTACCGAAAGTACGGAGGTAAGCAATGAATCAGGCCCCAATAGTATTCAGGCCGAAGCGTATGCGTCGGCTTGGTATGTTCAAAAAATGCGTAGCGCCAATGGCGACGATGAAATTAATTTTGTGTATCAGAAAGCCACCAACAAAATCGATTATCAAACCCAATATTCAGAAAGTATCAGCTATAGCCTACCCGGCAACGATGCTCGGTTTTGCAACATGCCCAATACCTATTCTATTGGCATCAACACCGTCAGCGTACTGGGGCGAATGCACATCAAAGAAATTGTTGGGCAAACCGGACACAAAATTGTATTTGAGGAAGGGGCGGATCGTCAAGACTACAGCGACAAAGTGCTGGGGAAAATCAAGGTAATTTCGAATACTGGGGAAATTGTTAAAACCTGCGAATTTACCTACCAATACCTTCAGATGGGCAAACAGTTTTTACAGTTGCAACGGATTCAGGAGGTAAGCAATCCGGGAACGACCGACGAAAAAGGCGCTTACGAATTTAAATACTTGGCCGGATCGGGTACAATTGATCCGGTTTTTACTCGCAGCATCGACCATTGGGGATATTACAATGGGGCCAACAACTCTAGTTTGATTCCAGCTTTTACCAGTACCAACGGTGCCGTGGCCTACGCGGGTGGCAACCGGGAAGTAAATACGGCCCAGACCAAAATTGGAGTGATGACTGAAATGCGCAATCCCACAGGCGGCAAAGCCTTGTTTGATTGGGAAGCCAATACCTACGATTATGCTGACTGTGACGGTACTTTAGAAAACCAAACCATTGAGCTGGAAGGCCAAGCCAACTTTAGCCAAGCCGATGGGGTAAAACAAACCCTCCAGAAAAAGTTTGTCATTGACACCGTTCAGTACGTCCGCTTTACAACTACGCTCAATACCCAAGGCATTACCGATCACGAATGCAGTGTTACGCTTTGGACACCTCAACAGGGAGACACCAACAATTTGATTCCCTATCCGGGCAACATTCATTTAGCGGGAGATGTATGGTTACCACCAGGAACTTACTTTATTCGGGCCGAAGCTTGGGTGCCCCCCAATGCCTTGCCCAATAGCCAAACCCAGGTATCGGCTTATTTTCAGGTCACTTTTACCCAAAAAACTTTATTGGGAGCCGAAGGATGTACGCAACCGGGCCCCGGCTTGCGCATTGCCAAAGTGGTGATGTCGGATGGGCTAAATAAAGGCAATGATTTGGTGAAGGAATACCGTTACCAACAATTCAACCATCCGGGGGCTTCTAGCGGGACCTTGCCTGGTGAAGCTCCAATTTATCACCGAAAAGGAGAACGCGCAGTAAAAAATAATTCGCAGGCCTTGGGTTGCTTGGATGTCATTTGCCAAACCCTGAGTTTGTCTTCTTCCAGCAATGTGTCGAGTGGATATACCAAGGGGAGCCCAATTGGCTACCGCGAAGTCACCGTATTACACGGAGAAGCGGGCATCAATGGCTATACCCAACACGAGTTTTCTTTTCTA
>CALDJV010000108.1 GCA_937899305.1 uncultured Cytophagaceae bacterium | reverse complement strand
AATTCATCATTAAGAAATATGTATCGACTCACTTCTAAATCGCTTACTGAAATAAGCAAATTCCTTTTCATGACTTTTTCCTTAGGGAGCTCACCTCTAAGAACAGAAGCCTATTGTCGATACCGAAACGATGAATGAACAATGAAGTAGCTCATCGAACACGAACAAAAAAAGGCCGCTCTATTCTTAGAGTGGCCTTTTTTTGTGCCCTTTGCCCAGCAATCATGCATCAAATTAAAGTTTTATTTTTAATCATTATTTTTTTATGAAAAAGTTAAGAAACCTTCGCAATCTTGGAATTATGGCTCACGTAGATGCCGGCAAAACGACCACTACCGAGCGTATCCTGTATTACACTGGTATGATCCGTAAAATGGGTGAAGTGCATCATGGCAATACCACTATGGATACTGATCCCCAAGAAGAAAAACGAGGTATCACGATTTCATCGGCGGCCATCACTACTTACTGGCCTTATCAAGGAGATACCTATCAGCTCAATTTGATTGACACTCCTGGTCACGTAGACTTTACGGTAGAGGTAGAACGTTCTCTTCGAGTACTCGATGGGGCCATTATGTTGTTTTGTGCAGCCTCTGGAGTAGAGCCACAGTCCGAAACTGTATGGCGACAAGCAGACCGCTATGGAGTACCTCGGGTAGCCTTTGTGAATAAAATGGACCGCAAGGGAGCTGACTTTTTGAGGGTAGTGACTGACATGAAAGCACGTTTGAAAACCAACGCGGTGCCATTGCAGATTCCGGTGGGGGCCGAAGACGACTTTCTGGGAATGATCGACCTCTTGACTATGCAATTGATTGTATGGGATGAACACGATGTCGGGCAAAGTTTTGAACAACGTCCTATACCTCAGGAATGGCAAGCAGAAGCCTTGCATTGGCGAGAGCATATGTTAGAACAAGTAGCTGAATTTGATGAGGTATTGTTAGAGAAGTATTTCGAAAACCCCGAAACCATTGAGGTAGAAGACATTCAACGGGCCATACGAACTGCTACCTTGAAAATGCGAATTACGCCGGTTTTGGGTGGCTCAGCCTACAAAAACAAAGGAGTACAACCTTTGTTGGACGCTACGGTCATGTATTTGCCTTCTCCCGAAGAAAAAGGAGAGGTCGTAGGTACGCATCCAGAGACTGAAGCAGAGGAAGTACGTCAGGCGACTCCAGAAGCTCCTTTTGCAGGGTTGATATTCAAGGTATTGGTGGATAAGTTTGTGGGTAAAATGGCGTTGGTCAGGATTTATTCAGGAACCACCAAACCGGGAGATACCTTGTACAACGTAAGAGCAGGTAAACGGGTCAGAGTAAGCCGCTTAAGGCAGATTTTAGCCGATAAATTTGAAAGTATATCAGAAGCAACTGCGGGCGATATATGTGCAGTGATTGGTTTAAAAGAAGCCCGAACGGGCGATACGGTTACTGCTGAGGGTGCTCCGTTGGCACTCGAGGCGATGCAGTTTCCCGAGCCTGTAATTGGGTATGCCATTGAGGCCCAAAACAAACAAGAAGCTGACAAATTGGGCCAGGCACTTGAAAAGGTAAAAGAAGAAGACCCCTCGCTCAAATTGGAGATTGACCCACAAACTGGGCAAACTATTTTACGAGGTATGGGTGAGTTACATCTAGAGGTTATCATTGAGCGAATGCAATCCGAATTTGATCTGCAAATTCGTAAGGGAGCACCTCAAGTAGCTTACAAAGAAGTAGTGACCCAAAGTGTAACCCACAC
>CALDJV010000107.1 GCA_937899305.1 uncultured Cytophagaceae bacterium | reverse complement strand
TTTATTTTTTGGCCTCAAAAAATGAAGCCGCCGGAGGCAACCGAGCCAAAAGCAGGGAAAATAAACTAAAAATATATTCTTGTATAATGACTGTTTAATCAGCCAAAATAGAAATAATTAAATAGGCGATTATTACCGATGAGATATTGGTTCGTTAAGGAAACAGCATTGGTCTACAGTCCAATGGTTGACAGAGGTAGATTTTATATTAGCAAGCATCATGATTCTAAATCACCGCAAATGTCTATTCATTTTTGTCTATTTGGCCAAATGAGTCTGGTAACTCATTTTTTATGCCTATATTTCTCCATGTTTCGTCGCGTATCACAGTATATCAACGTATTGACTGATTGAATTGAACCCCTACTCTATTTCTATGCTTAAGTTACTCCCTATTTTTTCATTGACAACCCTACTTGGGCTATCTTTCACTGCTTGTAAACAAGATCAATTACCTACTCCCCCTAGTACGCCAAAGCCAATAGTGATGGAGAGAAACGCCCCTGGAGTATTGATTAGGTCTCACCTTCAATATGAGCAGAACGGCAACCCAGCAACGATCACGGACTCTAGCTTTACCAACGACGGCTTGAGTGAAATCCGGAAGTATCATTTTTTCTATACCAAGGCCCATAAAATAGATTATGTCACCACTACTGCCTACAATTCATTGGGGGAACGAACTCTTTTTGAGCAAAAAAACTTTCAGTGGGAAGACAATGTACTCACTGCGATTCATCATAGCAATGAAGACATCGAGTACTTTAGCTACAATGCACAAGGCAAAATCACTGAAATACTGAGAACTGCCAAAAATAGTGGACCTTACTGGCGCGAAACATACGTATACAACAAGCAAGGAAATTATACCGAGCAAAGAAGCTACCAGGTTAATAAAGGAATAGCGCGGCTGTTTTCAGTGGTCAACTACAGTGATTTTGATCAAAAACGCAATGCATATAGCCTCATTCCCTACTATCAACATTTGGTCTCGATTCCGGCTCAACAAAACAATGCACAAACGTTGCATCATGCCCTGGATTTTGACCAGGATGGACTCCTCGAGGAAGACGAATCAGTCACTTCTACGTTTAAATTTTTATATGATACTCAAGGACTACCCACCAGTTGGCAGCAGCTTGACCAAAACTACACGCATACTTTTGCCGCAAAGTATCAAGCAAACTAGCATTTGTACTATCATTCCATCAAATAACACCAAATCCAGCGTCAATAGCGAATCAATATTCGATCAAACGCTTCATTTCAATCCTTCTTAGAGATCTAGTAAACCTCAAAAAAGAGGTTTTAAGTTATCTCTGAATACCATCCACTTGAAAAACTGTTCAGTCTATCTATAAATTAACAATTTGGTGGACATATTCAGTTACTGACTATTATTCATTTTAAATCCACAAGTTTTTATTGTCAATTTTGAATGAAATGATTGGGTATACCTTACTCAATTTTACCCAATAAGTACACCCATCCTTACTTCTCTCGCAATATTGGCATAACAATAAATACCCACCTTTGCGCCCATAAAATTTACTACCCTATTAAATATTGATTGATAAACCAATGAAGAAGTTTTTACTAGTCTTGACGCTTTGCCTGGTTGGGTTATACTATGGCCAAGCGCAAAACCAACGCACCCGTATTGTAAAAATTAGCCGTACTACTTCGGGTAACACGGCACAATCATTACAAAGCTATTTTGATCAAAACCTGGCGCCATTTTACCATGGGGTAGCCTCAGGTGATCCCTTGTCGGATCGAGTGATTTTGTGGACACGAGTAACACCCGATACCCATGGGTCCATATCAGTGGTATGGCAAATTGCTACCGATCCACAAATGCAAAATGTGGTGAACTCGGGTACCATCATGACTGACGAAGCCAAAGATTATACTGTAAAGGTAGATGCGACCGGATTGCAACCTGCTACTACTTATTATTATCATTTCAGTGCCTTGGGCAAAAACTCGTTGATCGGTCGCACTCGTACTGCCCCTACCGCCAATGTAAATAACTTGCGCTTTGCTGTAGTGTCTTGCTCCAATTACCAAAGTGGTTATTTCAATGCATACGGCAACATTGCTGAGCGTAACGACATCGATGCGGTCATTCACTTAGGAGACTACATTTATGAATATGCCACTGGGGAATTTGGCTTTACCGATGAGATAGGTCGTGGTCACCAACCCAATAACGAAATCATTACTTTGCAAGATTACCGCATTCGTTATTCTTATTATCGTTTAGACCCCAAGTTGCGTCGTTTGCACCAACAATTGCCCTTTGTGACCGTTTGGGATGATCATGAATTTGCCAATGATGCCTACAAAGACGGAGCTGAAAATCACCAAAGCAACGAAGGAAGCTGGAATACAAGGAAAAACAATGCTTTCAAGGCTTACTTCGAGTGGATGCCAGTACGTACCAATACATTGGCTACCAATCGTATTTATCGCAAAATCAGTTACGGAAATTTGGTAGATTTGATCATGTTAGATACGCGTATCGAGGGACGTGATGAGCAAACGGGTGGTGGTTTATTTAGAAAAAGTACCGCCAAAAAGTTAGAAGCCCGTGCGCGTCAATTGGCTCGCAGCCGTACCACCGAACAAGACAAATTAACGACTTTGCTACGCGAGTTTATGCCTTATATGGTCAATATTAGCAATAGTAATCAAAGAAATGAAAAGGCTTTGACCAAGGATGAATTCGAGTTTGTGATTGCTACCTTGGTAAAGTGGGTAAAGGCGCGTAAAGAAAATGTAGAGATCAAGGCCACTCCTGAATTTGCAAAATTGAGAAGCTTATTGCTCAAGGCCCAAAAAGATAACCCAAACCTACAGGCGCGTACTACCAAACAACGAAGCATGCTGGGCAAAACCCAACTGGCTTGGTTGAAACAACAATTGAGCAGCTCTAAGGCCCAATGGAAATTACTTGGCAATCAGGTGATGTTTTTTCCTTTCAATGGCATAGATATCAAAGATACCTGGGATGGTTACCAGGACGAACGCGGTGAAATCATTGATTATGTGATGGATCGTAACATTAATAATGTAGTGGTATTGACAGGCGACATCCACACGACTTTTGCGGCTGATGTGCCTACTTCGCAATGGGGATATGCTTTTTTTGGGACTCGCTATTCGGCTATGGTGGAGTTTGTCACGCCCAGTGTTACCTCCGCAAACTTTGATGAGTTTGTAGACTTGGGCATCATTGGTGACTTTGCCAATTTCGTAGCCAGTGGTTTGCTGGATGTGCTCAACCCTCATTTGAAGGAACGCAACCTCAATGATCACGGCTATATGGTTATTGATGTCAACGCATCTCGAGTACAAGCTGATTGGTATTACATGAATGATATCAAAACCAACAACAATCGCCAGCGTTATGGCCAGGGGTGGTACGTACGCAACAATCAACGTTATTTACGCAAAGCCAGTGGAGCGGCCCCAAGTCGCAATTTATATGGCGTATCGGCTCCAGCTACTCCTTTGAACAAACGCATTACAAGTGGTAACGAGCCAGCATTATTGGTAGTGGGTAACTACCCCAACCCTGCCCGAATAGCCACCAATGTACATTATGCCATTGCCCAAGATAGTAAGGTGCAAATCTTGATTTACAACGAACAAGGCAAACTCATCAAGCAGGTAATGAATCAACCCCAATCGGCCGGTTTGTATAATGTTACTTTTGGAGTGAGTGACCTCAAGAATGGTTACTACATATACAAGGTCATTGGCAATGGCCACGAAGTAAGTCGTCGTTTGTTTATTCAAAGATAATGAAGTTGGCAGTGAAGACACTGCCAACGACGCGGAATTTATACTACACTAAATAATTCCTGACTTAACCCTTTTAAAACATCCTAATTTGCCCTACAAAGCATTTTTTCAGGGCAATTAGTAAAGCATACCTACTGGGAGTACCCGGTAGGTATTTTATTTTTACCCAATTTTTTTCTTGCTCACTTAGGGTACTTTGCATCGGCATTGTCTAGAAGTAACAGAAGCCTTACTGGCTTTAAAATCAAACTTTTAAAAACATAAAACATATGAAAAATTTCTTTTTTTTAATCGCATTTGTATTCGCTACCACTATACTTCAAGCCCAAAACGAAAACATTCAAAAAGGTACCTGGATGGCAGGAGGTAGTCTTTCTCTTTCTAATACCCTCCAAATACAGGGCAATAACAACTCCACCACCACTCAACTTAACTTGAGCCCACAAGCCGGTTATTTTTTACATCCTCGGTTTGCACTCACTCTGGGAGCAGATTTCTCTACTACTAGGTTTGCAAGTGGTCGGTCCAACAGTTTCAGTATACAACCTGGGGCTCGTTTTTATGTGTACAAAGGTCTCTTTGCATCGGCACAAGCAGGATTTGGCCGAGTAAGCACTACCCTAGATGGTGCTCCGGGTACTTCTAACAACAATGTTGTTTTATATGAAGGGGGCTTGGGTTATAGTCTGTTTCTTAATAAATATGTAGCTATTGAACCCGCATTAGTATATCGTTCTGCAAATTTTGAACAAACAGGTGCCAATACAAGCTTCACAGGTGCTACCAAACAATTCAACTTTAGCATTGGGTTTAGAATTTTCTTATAGTTAAAACCACCTCAATACTTGCCAGTGAGAAAGGGAGGGCTCTTTCTCGCTGGCAAGTATTATAGTCACCTATCCTACCTTTTCTCCAAAATTGATTGATATCACCAATAACTTGGCTGATATCCCCAACCCATTCACCCTACTTTTTGGCAAATTGCATCGTGAAATACAGGCTAAAACGATGATTTCAAGCATTGTAACACATTTTTGGTAATATTTGACCAAATCTGATCCATTACCAAATATCCTTGCCCCCGCCAATGTTATCAATCAACCATCCAGTCAATGGATTGAGGTATTTGTGAGGCACCACACTCGCCGCCGTTGCCGAAAGGTTATTCACTACTCCTCCAGTAATGTGTACTCGCTTATTTTGGCGTAATGCATCATAGGCTTCCTGGGCCACTTCTTCGGCACTCTGGGTTACCCAATCGGTATAGCGACCTTCAGGAGGGTTTGCCAGCTGGGCATTTTCCAGAAAATCGGTACGAGTCACTCCTGGGCAAACGGTAGTAATATGAATACCACTGTACTTCAATTCTTCGGCTATGGCTTCCGAAAAAGACAAAACAAATGCTTTGGTGGCAAAATAGACTGCCATGTTAGGTCCTGGTTGGAAAGCCGCCAAAGAGGCAATATTCATCACTTTATAGGGCAAGCGAATTTCTTCACCAGTATTGCGTTCTTTTTGCTCCAGCATGTCGTTGATAAATACCTTGGTGAGTTGAGTAAGGGCAATCATGTTTACCTGTAGCATTTGGTAATCATTTTCCCAAGCTTGATCAGTAAATTTACCCTTTAAACCCAGTCCTGCATTGTTTACCAGTACATTTATATGGACATCCTTTTCTACCAATTGATCATACACCTTTTGGGCAGCATTGGGCTCGCTGAGGTCTTGAGCAACCACCCAACTATGGGTTTCGAAGCGATGTTTGAGGTCTTCTGCGATTTCCTTGAGTTTGTCTTCTCGACGGGCTACCAACACCAAGTTGTAATGTTCGGCAGCAAACACATAAGCAAGGGCGGCTCCTATGCCACTAGAGGCACCAGTAATCAAAGCTATTGGTTTCATAAGGGGAAAAATTTAGATTCAAAATAACAATTTGCAAGATAAATTTAGTGTAGATTTTTTATCTTTAAAAACCTCGTTGACCCTTTAACTGTTATTACAACAGCTCCTATTTTCACATTTACCAATAATACTATGATGGAATACGTTTATAAGAATAAATATCTAGAAGTTACCTATGATGCCACACATCACCTCATGATCAATACCTGGCTGCCAGAGTGCAAGTACATGACCGATGTTGACTATAAAGCTCAAATGATGGAATATATTGAGCGGGTAGAAAGGTACCGCCCTCAATTTAGTTTGGGCGATACCATCCATTTTTTTTATACCATTACCCCTGATATACAAGATTGGACAAATGCCGAGTTTATGCCTCGTTTTATCAGCGCAGGGGTAAAAAAACAAGCGTTCTTGGTGAGTAAAGATTTATTTTCTCAGGTTTCGGTAGAACAAACCATGGACGAAAAGCAGCATCTTAATGCGTTTCAACTTCGTTACTTTGAATCCAAGGATGAAGCCTTGACCTGGCTCAATCATTCTTAACTTGGCCAGATTCATTGGCATCAGGTGATTGAGTACTCATTTTTAAGGGATGACTTCAAATACA
>CALDJV010000106.1 GCA_937899305.1 uncultured Cytophagaceae bacterium | reverse complement strand
CTACAAATATAACATTTTAATTCATAATTTATTTAAGCCCCAGAGCACTAGTAAGTTGGCTGATAAAAAAGTGGCTTTGGTAGGCCTTTCGTCGGGTATGCAAGGGAGCGCCCTGGCGTTGAGTCACTTGACCGATATTTTGAGCTATTTGGGAGCCAACTTGCTGGGTATGCGGGTAAAGCTTCCCCAAGTAGAGAAGAATCTCAAGGATGGCAAAATCACCAATGATTTATATAATCAGTTGTTGCGCGAGCAAGTAGAGAAATTGATTGCTTTTTAGTTAGTAGTTCGTAGTCAGGAGTTGGTAGTTTTGTTTTTGAGTCCATAGTCAATGGTCCATTAATTGAACGAAAAGTGAAAAACGAAAAGTGAAAAATAATGCGCTGCCTCGCGCAGCCATTTAGCCATTTAACAATAAGCGAAGCGGAACAATTTAGCCATACAAAGTCCCTCCTCTTATACAGTGGCCAAGGTTTCCAATGATATTGGCTCAAACTGATTTTGTTTGTTTTTAGGTAAAAATACAAATGCTTTTTCACCTTCAATGGCTACTTCTTCGTCGGTGTAAACTACTTTCATAGCTCCAGGAGCACAGGCTACCGAAAAAGTCTCAAACATATCGAGCAAAGAGGGCATAGCATCCAGGTATTCTACCACTGCGGGCATTTTATTGGATAGTACATTTTCGTTTGATTTGGCCGAACTCACATTCCCCCACAAATTGTTATCCATCAATACCAACTGGCGCGTGGCCAAGTCTATGTAACACACGTATTTTGTCAAAGCTTTGCCTGTTACCGGAAAAGCAAAGTTCACCCTCGATGGCTCAATCAGTTGCCCCTTCTCAGGGTGCTCTCCCCACATCATCAGTCCTCGTACATCTTGTACGTCGTCAAACTGAATATGGCTATAAGACAGGATGTTCCAGACCGCATAGCGTACTCCTGCCAAAGACAGTTTATCGAGATACAAATCAATCAATTGCCCCGCTTTTCCCTCTTTGTTGTAGGAGTTAACGGGGTCGCCCGAAAATACTGCCAAGTCCCCCATTTCGTGGGTATTGTTCCAACAACAGGTACCGTAAGGCTGCCAATTCTGGTCAAAAAAATTCCAACCGTTGTCCATCCAGCAAGTATTACCAGTTGCTTGCCAATAGGTAGCAGTGCGAATAAACTTGATATTTTGTGGAATCTGAAATATGGTCCCTTTGGGATAACGCGATACTGCATCTTTGTTGTTGGTAGGCAACTTGATATGGGCAATATCAGCCGTGTAAAAAAAGTGCTCTCCAAATTTTTCGGTGACTCTTTCTTGAACAATCTCGTCGATGGCACGCACCAGGACTTGGAGATGGTGGCTATTCAATTTGGTATAATTTAATTCCACCTGAGCTTTACGCCAATTCCCCTTGGGAGTAAAAAGTCGGTAGTCTCGTTGATTACAAGTACGCAAAAAACGCTTTAGTTTGAGCAGTTTAATCGTTTCTAGTTTAGGCAACACTGGCAAAAAATGTGGCAAAGCCGATTCGCCAAAAATGGTGAGCACGTGGGCAATGCGACGGGCAAACTCACCAGGGCGCTGAGCCAATAAAGACAATAAAGCCGGGTCTTTGGTAGCCAAGTAGGTTTCTACCTTGGAATTGAAAGTTGGTAATTTTTTACCCGCACGAAGTGCTTGGGCTACCTGATAAATTTCAGGGTATTTTTTGGCATATTCACCTACGTGTAATTGATGAAATAAACGTATCCATTTGTTTTTATGGCGCATCACACCTTCTAACAAATCGTTGACCCCTTGTAATACCGACAATACATATTTACGCTGTCCACGCCCCAACTTAAACTTGGTGTTGGTATCTAATGAAATATCGCCCCCCGAAAGCCCAGTAGCCAACCGTAATACATCGGTGGTAGTAGTCAATTGAAGGATTTGATTTGCTTTCATACACGCCAAGGCGGTAAATACCAGGTTTTCTTTGAAGGAAATTTCAGTTGACACTTCATACCCTTGCTTGATAAACCAAGTGATTTCTTCCTGCTCTTGCGCAATCCAAGCCGCAGGTTTGCTCAACAAACTCACAAATACATTCTTAAGCGCATCGGGGCGAGCCAAATGCAATACCTTTAAATCAACTTCTTCAAATAACGCATCGCGAGGCATGACTGCCTCTTGCAAATAGGCTGGATCTACTCCCCAATAAATCAATATTTGGTTAGTCCAATACTCCGCTTCTGACATTTGTAATACCGCCTTGGGAAAGTTTTTGTACACAATGTATTTGTCAATGTTTTTGTCTACACCTTTGATCTTTTTCAGGCTTTTCTCAGTATTTTTCCACCATTTATTCAATTGCTCTTCATCAGTTTGGGCTAATTTTCTGAGGGCCAAAAAAGTATCTTGTGAGGGCACATAACCATAATACAAGAGATTGGCCGTGATGGTACCTACCGATTGTTGCGCTATATCTGAAAGGGTAACTGGCAAATTTTGTTCATTTACCAAGGGGATGTCTATCAAGAAATGATTTAAAAGTATATCGTTTGTGTTCATAATGTATATTGCTTGTCGCTTTTGATAACACAAACCTAGTGAGGCAGTACGCAAGGTTTCTGCGTACTGTTTTTTTTCTTCAAAAAAAGGAAAATTTCCAATAATCAACCTGGTCGTAAAACACCATCATAATTACGTGACTTCAAATGTATCATAATCCATTCTTAGTAAAACTACAAAAATAACTTCATCCATTTAGCTAATCTCTGGCCACTATACTTCGTCAAAAAATAGTGCAAATTAACTGCGTTGAGCTCATCACAGCAAGCTGTAGACTCGGTTGCGCTGCTATTAGCCAGTTCCTTACAGGACAGGTTTTAGACTTGCCTAGCACCAAGATATTGCACTAAATTTGGATTAGCTTCGCAGAGCTTGAACTTCGTTCTGCGGTTAGTTTATTCTTTCCGTTTTACTTATTTGATACAAAATTTATAAATTGCTATTCATTACTCTACAGTTTTTCTTAGCCCCTTTGGAATTGAAAACTCTTTGAC
>CALDJV010000105.1 GCA_937899305.1 uncultured Cytophagaceae bacterium | reverse complement strand
ATCCAAGTTAATAACATTTTTTAACTCCCTGTTGTTGAGTAAATAATACTTTATAATCAGGGTCTTTTTATCATTTGTTGAATGTTCAATCGGAAAGTGAAAGTATTGAATTTTCCGGTTTGAGCCACTAAATTACAAATAAACATTCAATGATAGTAATACTATTATATAATTTCACATAAAATTCATCAGGTAGTTGAGGGTAATTTGCTTGAAGTGCGTCTATATACCAATACTTTGTTTTGAGCATTTTGAGGTAAAAAAAATCCTCTCTTAGGTTTAGAATCAATGATTGACTATTGGCTGTTATTCTTCATTATTGCGGTGGGCCAAGGAATATTTTTGGCCATCCTGCTATTTTTACGACCTCCCAAAACGAATCGATGGTTGGGAGCCCTCATTGGGTTATTTTCGTTGACTATTGCACATTATATCACTTTTTGGGCCAATATTTTTGAGGAATACCCTCATTTGATAGGCTTATCCAATACCCTTCCTTGGTTGTTTGGGCCCATTTTATACACCTATGTCCAGCAAGTTCAATCAACTTCTTTGGCGCAACCTGCCAAAGAAAACATCTTACACTTTTTGCCGTTTGGGCTGGACCTTACCTACCACTTGCCATTTTATTTTTCGAGTGCCTCTTACAAAATAGCTTACCATCAGCAAATACATCAATACGAATGGCATACATTATTAAGTCATTGGGGGCAAGTCATCGCACTCGTTGGGTATGCCCTATTGGTTTTACGCGTGGTACAACACAAGTCGCGGGCTTCTAGATCATTACAAACCATCAGCATCTTGTTTTTAATTTTTGCCCTGAGTATGGCCAGCTATTATGTCATGCTTTATTGCTTTCAATACGTCAAAATCTACGATTATTACATTTCTGTGGTCATGATGTGTACCATTTATTGGGTCGGATACATTGGTTTTATGAAGCCTGAAGCATTACAGCCAACATTGCCTCCGCCTGCGCCAGTATCCAAATATCGTAATTCAGGGTTGGCCAAACACCATGCCGCTCATTTATTAGAAAAATTGCAAACTTTGATGCGGCAAGAAAAATTGTACCTCAATCCTGCCCTCAAAATGAAAACAGTGGCCGATAAAATGGGGATTTCTAGCCATCATTTATCTCAGATTTTAAACGAAGAAGCGGGAAAAAATTACGCTGATTTTGTAAATGGTTACCGCATTCAAGCTGCCCGCCAACGACTGAGTAATCCTCAGGAAGCTCAAGAAAAAATCATTGCCATTGCCTACGACGTGGGTTTCAATACCAAAGCCTCGTTCAATGCCCACTTCAAAAAACAAACCGGTATGTCGCCTTCAGCTTACAAAAAACAATGTTTGAACAACATTACTTGATTTAAAATGAGTTTGGAAGCCACAGGTAAGATCAGTTAGTTGATACAATGAAAATTGAACACGAATTGTATGAATACATGTAGCCACTGTATTGGCTATTCAGATAATAATGTTAAACGTTTTGTTTGTTTTGTCTGATAAATTCGTATTTTAGCGTTCTTTCTCAAGCAAATCCGTCATGAGCGAACACATCCAAGACCAAAACCAAAGCGACCAAACTTCGCCCCAGCCTTCGTTTCGATCGGGCGCCAAGTCGCCCTACCGATCTAAATCGGGCAAAAAGGGACCGATAGCCGCCAAGCAGGGGCGCAAGCCTCCCGTCCAGGCCAAACAAACCGTGGTACCCCGAGCCGCTTCGCAAGTGCCCATTCAGGCCAAACAACGCCCCCTAGAAAGACAAACCCCTCAAAACGAACTGGAGCCAACGACCCAAACTACCCTAAAGAGGGGCTTTGTAGATGCGGCCTCGCAAAGGGAGGTGGGTTTTTTGAAGCAATGGGTACAAAACAAACAAGTGGCCCTTCAGGCGGCTTCCGAAAGGCAAAAGAAAAGAACGAAGTGGCAACGGGATGTACAAACTTGCCAGGCCATTTTGGATGAGTTGCGGGTATTGGAGGGCTCTAACCAGGGCTACCAGGTGTTGCACCGATCGATTGGCCGGGGGTATGCTGCGGGGGCTGCGTTTAACTTCAATACACGGGTATTTATGGTGATGGTAAAAGGAGCCGCCGCCACCAGTGCTGCCGATACTTCCAAAAATAGAGCAGCCTTGGCGGCCCTGGCCCACGAACTGCTCCACGCTTACCAGTTTGAGATCGGCCATAATGATACCTCCAAGAAAAAACGACGTCCCACCGACCAACGAGGGGCGCCAGTAGACAACGACCTGTTGTATGACCTGACCGATGAGGTACAAGCCTTCAAAAGGATGTTGTTATTTGGGGTAAACCAAAAGGTAAGAGCCAGTGGCACTGAACGGGCCCAAAGCTACGACGAAACCCAAAGCGATGAAGATTTGGAGGCCGAGATTGCCAACAACCTGCAGTCGAACACCATCGATCCCAGCAAGCCCATGGGAGGAGAAGCCCGGTTTCCGATGTACCAGGCCTTGCCCTCCAAAGCGCGAAACCTCTACAACCATCCGCCCTTTAGCACCATTGCCCAAAACACCTCGCTAAATGCCATCCAAAAGCGAATGGAGTACCAAAAAATAGCCGACCAACACCGGGA
>CALDJV010000104.1 GCA_937899305.1 uncultured Cytophagaceae bacterium | reverse complement strand
CTTAATTGTGTATTTTCATTGTAATACTTATTTTGAATAATGTATAGTTCTTTGTCTTCTTCATAATGCACAAAACAATCAATACCTTTATCGTTGTATTCTGTGATGTTAGTGTTGCATTCTTCTTCATCGAGACTATAAATATTGCTCAATATCCAATAGTTAAAAGCATATTCATCTTTATTGATATTTGAATCCCAAGCCAGGTTCTCTTTAAGAAATTTTAAATCTTCTTTTATCTGTTCTCTGAAAATGTCCATAATATGAAGGATTGATGTATTGCTCTAATATTGTTACAATAGAGTTTAATTTCAAGTTTTTCCTCCAAAAAATAACAATCCTCAAAACATTTCCAAAACCCAACATTTCTTTCTAAATTGCGTAACTTTAAAAATCTAAGTCAATTTACCTTCTCATTTACCAATCAAGAGAAGTAATTGATTTATAAAGAAGTGTGGAGAGATTAGGCTCGCTGAAACACTGGCAACCTCCTCAAACTCAGAGAAAGGTGCTAAATCCTACCCAACCATCGTAGTTGGGAAATATAAATTGAATTACAGAAATCGCTCAATTTTCATTATTTGGAAAAAATTTAGCTGAATACATCACATCTACAAGTGTGTCATATGGGTAATATCTTATCCCAAAAATGCACGGACGGATTGATATGTGCTCGGAAATCAAGCTTGAGTAATTCAATGAATGTAAAGTAGTCCACCATCGTCAGATGTTTTTGAGATAAATGATTGTGGACAGTCGATGATCGACTAAGTAACATGTTCAAAATAGGTGTCTGGCTTTCGGAAAAAGTTTGTTTGTCAGGCGACTTACAAAATCGGCTAATAGCAGGGCTATTTGGCTATTTTTTAAGGAAGCATGGCGAGCAAAATTGAAGTGAAAACGGACAATTATTGCGCAACTGTTACTAAATAAAAACAAAAGGACGGTTTATGATTGAGCAATTATTAAAAGAACGTATCCTGGTGCTGGATGGAGCCATGGGTACAATGATTCAAAAATATAAATTCACTGAAGAAGATTATCGAGGTGAAAGGTTCAAAGATTACGCTCATCCATTACAGGGCAACAACGATTTGTTGTCCATTACGCAGCCCGAAGTTATCAAAACCATTCATGGGCAATTTTTGGAGGCCGGAGCCGACATTGTGCAAACCAATACTTTCAGTGGCACTTCCATTGCGATGGCTGATTATCACCTGGAAGATTTAGTGTATGAACTGAACTACGAATCGGCCAAAATTGCAAAAGAAATAACGACTGAATTTACCGCTAAGGAACCTCACAAACCTCGCTTTGTAGCAGGTTCTATTGGGCCAACCAATCGCTCGGCCTCATTGTCTCCTGATGTAAACGACCCCGGATTGCGTAACATCACCTACGACCAACTAGTGGATGCTTATTACGAGCAAGTCCATGGCTTGGTAGAAGGGGGATCAGATTTATTGTTGGTTGAAACCATTTTTGATACCTTGAATGCCAAAGCAGCGCTATTCGCGGTGGATAAATATTACACCGATCATGGTATCTCGTTACCAATTATGGTATCGGGTACCATTACCGATGCTGCAGGACGTACCCTTTCTGGGCAAACCATTGAAGCTTTCTTGTATTCCGTATCCCATATGCCTTTGATAAGTGTAGGAATCAACTGTGCGCTGGGAGCTGATTTAATGCGTCCTTACATAAAATCATTGGCCGAAAATGCTCCTTTTAGAGTTTCGGCTTATCCCAATGCCGGACTTCCCAACGAATTTGGCGAATATGACCAAACCCCCGAAGAAATGGGAGGGGTAATTCAAGATTTCTTGGACAGGGGTTATTTAAATATTGTGGGAGGGTGTTGTGGAACCACTCCTGAATACATCGAGAAAATAGCCGAATTGGCGAATGAAAGTTCTCCTCGAAAACTCCCTAAGCAGGAAAAATATTCCTACTACAGTGGAATGGAGTCGGTGAAAGTGACCAAAGAACTCAACTTTATAAACATTGGAGAGCGTACCAATGTAGCGGGTTCGGCCAAGTTTCGCAAGCTCATCAAAAACGAACAATACGAAGATGCCCTTGCCGTGGCTTTGCACCAGGTAGAAGGTGGTGCTCAGATCATTGATGTCAACATGGACGATGGGATGATCGATTCTGAGGAGGCCATGGTGACTTTTCTGAATTTGATTGCCTCAGAACCAGACATTGCCCGCTTGCCTATTATGATTGACTCCTCCAAGTGGAGCGTAATCGAGGCAGGGCTCAAAGTAACCCAAGGTAAATCCATTGTCAATTCCATTTCGCTTAAAGAAGGCGAGGAGAAATTCAAACAGCAGGCGCGTTTGGTACGACGTTATGGAGCTGCAGTAGTCGTGATGGCTTTTGATGAAGAAGGGCAAGCCGATAGCTATGAGCGCCGCATTCAGATTTGCGAGAGGGCTTATCGTATCTTGGTAGATGAAGTCAATTTCCCTCCCGAAGACATTATTTTTGATCCCAATATTTTGACAGTAGCCACTGGGATGGAAGAGCATAACAATTATGCGGTTGATTTTATTGAGGCGACTCGTTGGATCAAGCAAAATCTGCCCTATGTCAAAGTAAGTGGAGGAGTAAGTAATATTTCGTTTTCATTTAGAGGCAACAATGTCATTCGCGAGGCCATGCACTCGGCATTTTTATACCATGCCATCAAAGCTGGACTAGACATGGGCATTGTAAATGCGGGAATGATTGAAGTGTACGAAGACATCCCTAAGGAGATGCTCACCCTAATTGAGGATGTATTACTCAATCGTCATCCCGATGCTACCGACAAATTGATTGCCTTTGCTGAAAAAGTAAAAGGAAAAGGTAAAACCCAGGTAAGAGACGATGCCTGGAGAAAAAATTCGGTAGAGGAACGTTTGAAGCATGCCTTGTTAAAGGGGGTAACGGAGTTTATTGAAGTAGATACCGAAGAAGCACGTCAAAAATACGATCGCCCACTGCATGTGATTGAGGGGCCATTGATGGATGGGATGAGTATTGTGGGAGATTTGTTTGGTGAAGGTAAAATGTTTTTGCCTCAAGTAGTAAAAAGTGCCCGAGTAATGAAAAAATCGGTGGCTTACTTGATGCCTTTTATGGAAAAAGAAAAGGAAGAGGCAGTAGCGCGAGGGGAGTTGGAATCTTCTGGAGCAGCCAAGGTGCTCATGGCAACCGTGAAGGGGGATGTACACGATATTGGGAAAAATATTGTATCAGTGGTGTTGGCCTGTAACAATTACGAAGTGATTGATATGGGCGTGATGGTGCCTGCTCAGAAGATATTAGAAACTGCGGCTAAAGAGAATGTAGATGTTATTGGATTGAGTGGTTTGATTACCCCAAGTTTAGATGAAATGGTCAATGTGGCCAGTGAAATGGAGCGTTTGGGAATGAAAACGCCTCTATTGATAGGAGGTGCCACGACTTCTCGGATTCATACCGCAGTAAAAATCGAACCCAAATACAGTGGCTCAGTTATTCATGTATTAGATGCCTCCCGAAGTGTACCAGTGGTGAGTAATTTATTAAGTGAAGACAACCACGAGAAGTTTACTCAGGATATCAAAGACGAATACCAGAGAATGCGTGAAGGACATGCCAAGCGCAAAAAGAACAAGAAGTTTTTGAGCATTGAGGAGGCACGTAAAAATAAATTTCAAATCGACTGGGATGCAACCAAGGTGATGAAACCCCAGTTTTTGGGAACCAAAACATTCGAGGAATATCCACTGAAAGAAATTGCTGAATACATTGACTGGACCCCATTTTTCCAGACTTGGGAGTTACACGGTAAGTTTCCAAAAATTTTGCAAGACGAAGTAGTAGGGGAGGAGGCTACCCGTTTGTTTGCCGATGCCAAGGAGATGTTGGAGAAGATCATTGCCGAAAAATGGTTTACCGCCAAGGCAGTACTAGGTTTTTTTCCAGCAAATGCGGTCAGTGACGATGATGTGGCCATTTATGCCCATAAAGAGGTTGAGGCCTGTGTTTTGGTAGAGCAAAACGAAGGTAAAAGCCAACCCCAAGGTTATACTTGTTCTTGCTGTAATCCATCCAATACGGTTCCAGTGAACGAAAACAAAGACTCTAATGAGGATTGGGGTTATGAAGAACATCGCTCCCAAATGGTGGCGCTTTCTCATTCGTTACGTCAGCAGGCTCAAAAGGCCAAGACTGTTCCTAATATTGCCTTGGCTGATTTTATAGCTCCCGTAGAAACAGGTATTCAGGATTATATAGGTGGTTTTGCGGTATCGGTATTTGGTGCTGAGGCTAAAGCCACTGCTTTTGAGCAAGACCACGACGATTATAGCTCGATTATGGTAAAAGCATTGGCCGATCGTTTGGCCGAAGCATTTGCCGAATTGCTTCACGAAAAAGTACGTACCTCATACTGGGGTTACGATCGTGATGAGCAATTGTCAAACGAAGAATTGATTCGGGAACGCTACAAAGGGATTCGTCCTGCTCCGGGTTATCCAGCTTGCCCCGATCATACTGAAAAAATTACCTTATTTAAATTGTTGAACGCGCAAAATGCTACTGGAGTAGGACTGACCGAAAGCTTGGCAATGACTCCAGCCGCGTCGGTATCGGGTTGGTATTTTTCTCATCCCGAATCTAAATACTTTGGGTTGGGTAAAATCGAAAAAGACCAGATACAAAGTTATGCTGAGCGCAAAGGAATTTCGGTAGAAGAAGCCGAGAAATGGCTTAGCCCGAATTTGAATTATGACCGTTAGTGAGTTTGCAAGTACTAACCGGTATCACCCATCAGAGCATTGCTTTGGTGGGTTTTTTTATGAAGTAGTGTGGAGTGAAAAAAGAAAAAGAGGCTGTCTCATAGTGTACTTTGAGTAAAATAATATTTTATATATTGTACCCTACCTGACAGGTTTTGAAAACCTGTCAGGTATAAATTTGCCAAAACCCTGTTTTTCTTCAAGAAAATTTGGTTATACTTGACTTATGAGATAGCTTCCTGATTGTTTAATAATGCTTGTAAACTTCACGGATGACATTGATGCCATAATTGACCATCAGGTTGCCCCAAAAGCCATAACCAAACTCATTTCGTACCGCAGTAGTAATTTCATTGATGATAAAACTTTCGGTAGCCTTGCCCAAATTGTCATTTTTAAGCGCTGACAAAATTAAAGTAGAAGCCCTGCCTACATTTCGGTCTTTCTGAGAATAGTTCTGATCACTTGATTTGATATCTAATAACCATTTGATTCCTTCTTCGAGCAGGTATTGAGCACTGGCGTCGACTAGAGCTTCTTCCGCTTTTTTAATAAAATCCACGGTATGAGAATGAAAGTGGTATTTTGACGAATAACGGCCCGCATTTTTGATTTTTACGTATACATATCTTCCATAGTCTTTTATTGGAATTGTGATTAATTCGGTGGTAGTACTATTGTTGATTCCAGAGCCCAGCGAATACTCGAGAGAGGAGCTGCTATATAAGTATAAATCAAAATCTGAGGTAGAAGAATAATTCTTAAGGGTAAATACCCCCATTGTTTGGGCAGGAACAAATACTTTCCAATAAGTGGTGCTACCCGCTGACAAAGTACCGTATCCATAATGACCTGAAGATAAATAACTAAAAGTCTGAGCAAACGATTGGGCAATGCACAAGCCCAAGCAGACGATGGTTAAGAATATTTTTTTCATAAGATGACAATGAAAGGTTTATAATGCTTGATGCTCAAAAGTAATTGGGGAGGGCCAGAAAAAAATCATCAGAACCAAGTACCTGGTTTAATTTTTTTATCCTCAAAAAGAAGGATGAGGTAAGTATAGGTTGGAGATCAATTGGGTAGGTACAAAAAGAAAAAAGCACCTGTTTTTCAGATGCTTCTTTACCAAAAAATATTGAGGGAATTATATTCTATATATCTT
>CALDJV010000103.1 GCA_937899305.1 uncultured Cytophagaceae bacterium | reverse complement strand
GTTATTAGAATTCTTGGGAAGACTTGACAAATAATGTACCGCTCACTAATGAACAAATTATTAAGAAGATAAAATATATTTGCTGAACAAGCATAAAATATTGACACAAAGAAAATAAACAAAATAATATTTAGCAAATGTAGCGTCTTGCCCTATGATATAAGTTTTTAGAGTTGAGTGCGAAAATTCAGCCTAAACTCATCGGAAAATAGGATTATTTGATAGAAACTACAATTGCAAGGAACAAGAATAGTTTGAAATTAGAATATAAATTTATTCGTAGTTGTTTCCTCTAGACTAAGTAACAGTTGCGCAATAATTGTCTGTTTTCACTTCAATTTTGCTCGCCATGCTTCCTTAAAAAATAGCCAAATAGCCCTGCTATTAGCCGATTTTGTAAGTTGCCTGACAAACAAATTTTTTCCGAAAACCGGACACTTATTTTGAACATGTTACTAAACCCCAAAATACCCTACCATAAGTGATCAAAAAATAAAAACAAGGGAACAACTATACCAAATTATAACACAATTATGCGACTGACCCGATCTGTTACTAACCAACTAAATTGCTGGCGACTACCCATTGGTATCGACAAAGCAATTGTGGGCTATCACTGTGCCCGTTATCGCCTTTTCAAATTTATTGCTACCCTCAAGTACATTCCTGCTCAGGGACATTGGTAGCATTGCTATTCATTTCTGAACCCAATTCAATACTACATCTGGTATAGTGTGAAGCGCTGTATATAGGATTGTATGTTTGTAGTACAAGGTATTTCTACCTGTTTCAGGTAGTGAACCAATACCCCATGGCTCATTTCATACCCTCCCTGATATGTAGCCCATGCTACTTTTCCTAGGTATTGAGAAAGCGATTTTATCTAAATCGTTTTCCCGATCGATTGGCCCATGCACCAGTACTACTGCTGTTGCCAAGCGGCCTTTGGGCGATTTTTACTTCCCGATGTAATAATGAACCAAGATCTCATCACATCTCATCATGTGGTCATGGCATTGCCATGCCTCAGCGAAGGTGTGCGTGAAAAGGTGCGCTATCTGCGTAACCGTTACTTACACTTAATTATTTTCTTAACTAACACTTTTAACTTTTAAAATTATGTTTAAAAAGTTACTCTTACTTAGCATTTGCTTGCTAGGATTTATTTTTTGTGCATCGGCTCAGGAGGTCAAAGTCGCTGGGTCTGTAAAAGACGCCAGTGGTGAGCCACTACTGGGCGCCACGATTACCATCAAGGGAACCATCAAAGGAGTAGTCACTGACAACAGCGGTAATTACAGTATTTTGGCGCCCAAAGGAGCCACCCTCATCTTTTCTTTTGTAGGTTTTACCAAAAAAGAAGTAGTGGTGGGCAATCAAACTCAAATCAATGTGGAGTTGTCAGACGAAGTACTCGGAGAAGTGGTCGTGACTGCACTGGGGGTTTCCCGGGCAGAACGCTCTCTGGGGTACTCGGTCCAACAAGTAGACGGCGCCAAACTGAGCGTAGTCAACGAGTCCAACGTAGTAGGATCGCTGGCGGGTAAAGTATCTGGAGTACAAGTCATTGGTTCTTCGGGTGCGGCCATTGGGGGCTCTCAGAAAATCCGCCTAAGAGGGGTGACTTCCTTAGGCGCCAATGATTCACCTTTGATTGTAGTAGACGGAACTCCAGTGTCCAATACTACTTTTGCGCCTACCAATCAATGGGGTGGCCGAGATTATGGAAACCTGGCTGGTGATATCAACTTCAACGACATTTCTTCAGTGTCGGTATTGAAGGGACCATCTGCTGCAGCCCTTTATGGCCAACGAGGTGCCAATGGGGTCATCATCATTACCACAAAAAGTGGGAAAGCGCGCAAAGGAATTGGAGTTGATTTTAATCACAGTACTACGTTTGACCGGGTATTTATTTTGCCAAAATATCAAAATGAGTATGCAGGTGGATATTCTCAGGATTTCTTGACCTTCAACTACGACGCGGCCCGTCACCCGGCCAGTTGGGCCTCTTTTGATGGCCAAAAGATATTGAACTATAGTGCAGACGAAAGCTGGGGACCTCGCATGGATGGTTCTTTGATCCGTCACTGGGATAGCTGGTACCCTGGAGCTGAATTCGGTCAATTGCGTCCATTGGTGGCCAACCCCAACAATGTGAGAGATTTCTTCCGGACAGGTACGACCATTACCAACAATGTGGCTTTGAGCGGAGGAGACGCCAAGTCTACTTTCCGACTTTCGTTTGGTAACGTATCTACCAAAGGGGTAATGCCCAACAGTAAATTGTCTAAAACCAATGTGGGGATCAATGCCAGTACCAAGTTGAGCACCAAGCTAAAAGCTTCGGTAAGTTTAAACTATGCTTTGACATCAGCGTTGGGGCGTCCTTCCAGTGGGTACTCAGGCCGCAACCCTGTCAACTCATTCAACCAATGGTTTCAACGACAGATAGATGTGAACCGTTTGCGTAACTACCGCAACAGTGATGGTACTGTACGTACCTGGAATATTATTGGCCCCAACAATTACAACCCGGCCAACCCTTCTAGCTTTTTGGTAGGCCAATATTGGAACAGTCCGTTTTTTGAATCTATGGAAAATGCCCCTACCGATAACCGTAACCGTATCTTTGGTAACTTGAACTTGACTTATGAGTTTATTCCTGGGTTGAGCCTTTCGGTGATTGGGCGTACCGATGCTTATTCGCAAACCATTGAAGAAAGAATTGCTTCTGGTGGATTAGACCAAGATATGTTTTTTACCCGAGTAAGCCGGGCCCGTGAAGACAACTACGAGTTTTTGCTACAATACAACAAACGCTTGGGAGAGTTTTCGATAGATGCCAACGTGGGTGGAAACATTCGTAAAAACATGTATAATGAAGTAACTGAGCAAACTGTAGGTGGATTGGCCATTCCAGATTTGTACACCATTGCAGCCTCAGTAGATCGCCCCAATGTGAGTAACTTCAAAAACGAGAAAGAAGTAAGAAGTATTTACATGAGTACTTCTTTTGGATACAAAGGAATGTTGTATTTGGACGTGACCGCACGCAACGACTGGTCTTCTTCTTTGCCCGAGGCCAACAACTCTTATTTTTACCCATCCTTGTCTTCTAGTTTTGTATTCTCCGAATTGATGAATATCCCCTGGTTTAGCTTTGGTAAAGTACGGGTGAGCTGGGCGCAAGTAGGCTCCGATATTGGGCCTTATCGGGTAAATCCAGTGTATGCCGTGGGTACCCCTTATGGTAGTTCTCCATCATTAGGAGTTCCAGGTACTTTGAACAATCCCAATTTGCAACCCCAGACTTCTTCGAACTATGAGGTAGGTATCGAGGCTAAATTCTTGAAAGGACGCATTGGTTTTGATGTAACCTATTATTACAACCCCATCAAAAACCAAATCATTACTTTGCCAGTACCAAGCGCCAGTGGTTACAACAGTGTGATTACCAATGCAGGGCAAATTACCCGTTCGGGTGTCGAGCTGTCTATTTCTGGTACACCAGTTAAAACAGAACGATTTAGCTGGGATGTGAATTTTAACATTGCCCGCAACATAACCACTGTAGACGAGTTGGCCGAAGGAGTAGACAACCTCTTGCTAGAGCAAACACTTTCTCAGCGTTGGGGAGGAACCAGCCTATTTGCCCGAGTAGGCGAACAATGGGGACAGGTAGTAGGTAGAAAAATCAAACGAGCCGAAAATGGATTGCCAGTTTTGAATCCTAATGGGTCTTATGTACTAGAGCAAAACGTGCCTTTGGGTACCGTATTGCCAGATTTTACTGGGGGAATTATGAATACGTTCCGCTACAAAAATTGGGAGCTGTCGGCTTTCATTGACTTCCAGGTAGGGGGTAAGTTTTTCTCTACTACCAAAATGTTCAATGCTTACTCTGGCCTAAGCGAAGAAACTGTAGGCAACAACGACAAAGGAGTGCCAGTACGTGACCCCGTAGCCGACGGTGGAGGAGTGCATGTGGTAGGTGTAGGCGAAGATGGAGCTGCCATTGATACTTATGTAGATGCCCAAACTTATTATTCTAGGTTGTTTGGTTTGACCGAGCGTTGGTTGTATGATGCTTCTTACGTAAAGTTACGCGAGCTAAGATTGGCGTACACCTTGCCTCAAGGCTTGATTTCCAAAACTCCTTTCAACAATGTAAGCATTGGCTTTATTGCCCGAAATGTATGGTTGATTCACACCAATGTAGATGGATTAGACCCTTCTGAAATCTCGGGTGGTGCAGGCGGTTACAACTTGGCCGAAGGTGGTCAACTACCTGGGGTTCGTTCACTTGGATTCAATATCCGACTGGGCTTGTAAGTACATTGTTTTTTGTTGAAGACTATTAAAACTTGAAAATAAAATCATGAAACGATTTCAATATATATTTCTATTAGGATTATTCTTTTTGGGAGCCTGTGGCAACTTTGGTGATACCAATGTCGATCCAAATAACCCCTCCAATGCTTCTACTTCGGCCTTGTTGACCCGCTCACAACGTAGTATCTCGGGGGTGATTGCCGATGTGGCGCCCATATTGTATGTGCAACACTTATCAGAAAAGCAATACACCACTACCTCCCAGTATGGGGTGCCCAATACCGACTTCGGTACTTGGTATTCGGGGCCGCTCATTAGTTTGCAAACGATCATTGACCTCAATACTGACGATGCTACCAAGGTAGCGGCCTTATCGGGTGGGGGCAATAACAACCAAATCGCAGTAGCCCGTATTCTGAAGGCGTTTTATTTCCAATTTATCACCGATACTTGGGGAGAAGTGCCTTATTCACAGTCATTAGACGCTAAAAATGACGTTTTTACCCCAGCTTACGATACTCAAGAAGCCATCTATACCGATTTGCTAAAAGAACTCACCGAAGCGGTGGCCCAAATCGATAATGGCGATGCGGTAAGAGGTGATATTCTTTTTGGGGGGAACATGGAAGACTGGAAGCGTTTTGCAAATACCCAAAGAATGGTATTGGCGATGCGTATATCTGATGTAAGTCCAGCCAAAGCGCAACAAGCGTTTGAGGCGGCTTATAACGCTGGCGTACTGACTACCAACGTGGCGTACCCTTATTTGGGGGAAACCAACAACCAAAACCCTTGGTTTGGTCGCTTTTTGACTCGTTATGACTACGTAGCCAGCAAAACGATGGTAGATTATTTGACCAGTGTAAACGACCCTCGGATGTCGTCGTTTTTTGAGCCTGCGGCCAGCACGGGTACTTATGTAGGATTGGCTCACGGTATCAACGATGCTGGAGACACCCCAACTGCTGACGTATCGGCGATGAACAGCAGCTTGATTAGAAGCCAAAGTGCACCTTTGTACATCTATACCCAGGCACAAATCAATTTTTATTTGGCCGAAGCCGCCAACCGTGGCTGGAGTGTAGGAGGAACTGCGCAAAGCTTTTACGAAAAAGGAGTAGAGGAATCTTTGAAACAATGGAAAGGTGATGATTACAACGCGGCTGAGTACGCTGCTTACATCGCGCAAACCAGCGTAGCTTGGGATGCCACCAATGCCAACGAGTTGATTGGACGCCAAAAGTGGGTTGCCTTGTTTTTGCAAGGACACGAAGCTTGGTCTGAATGGAGAAGAACGGGTTACCCGGCATTGGTACCCGCGCGTGATCCTTTGAATCAAAGCGGGAAGATTCCAGTAAGGTACGGATACCCTACTACCGAAGCTGGAAACAACAAAGCCAACTATGATGCCGCTGTGGCGAGCCAAGGGCCCGACGAGCTAGACACCAGAGTATGGTGGGATATGAACTAACTAACCTATGCTATATAGAGTGAAATATAACCAAGCCCGAGTCAGCGATGATTCGGGCTTTTTTCACACACAAAACTTTATTATTCTTTAAAAGCTGTGATTCAATCTTTTTTGCCTTTCTAGTACAAAATACACAATAA
>CALDJV010000102.1 GCA_937899305.1 uncultured Cytophagaceae bacterium | reverse complement strand
AAGACCAAACCCATAGAATTCGTTTTACCTACACCGATGCCAATGGTTGTGTGGCGACTTCGAGCCCCATCGCCATTACCATCCACGAATTACCTGTGCCTCAAATCACCAGTGTGTTTTCGGCTGCTGCCAATACTGGTTTTTGTACCGATGCCAGTACGTCTACGCTTACCTTGCAAGACGATGGTACCAACATCGTCATCAATGTAGGAGGTGGCAATGTTACTTTTGAAGTGGATTATGACCGAAGCGGAACGTATGCTACCCCGGTTGCCGGAACTTTTACTTTGGTAGATGGTACCAATCAGGTAACTTTTGATCCCACCAAGGTACCCGTAGGTCAACACTTTGTAAGATATTTGTATCGTGATGGCAATGGATGTAGTACTTATTCGGTAGATTATCCCATTGAGATTTGGGCCTTGCCTACTCTTACTTTGTCAGGTTTGACCGACAATCAGGAGTTTTGTTCTGATGCTGCCGATATTTTGCTGACTACTGACAACAATGGTAACAATCTATTGAATGATTTGGCCAATGTGACTTTCTACATCAGTAGTAATGGTGGAACGAGTTTTTCGTTGGCTCCGACTTCATTGGTGGAGATAGATGCGGTAACGGCCAAAACGATTACTTTCAAGCCTTCTTCGTTGACATTTTTCTCGAGTACCCCAGGAGTTGATTATCAATTAAAATTTACTTATACCGATGGCAACGGTTGTGTAAACGAATCAGCCGCGGTGCCTTTCATTGTACACCCGCTACCTGCTCCTTCTATTGCCATTGTGGGTGGAGCCACTGCTTATTGTGAAACTGATGGAACAGCCCAACTAAGGCTAACCGATGGAACAGTCAGTTCCAACCTCAACGACAATGCAGGAGGAGAGCTCAGCCGGGTTACATTTGAAGTACAAGTAAATTCTACTGGAGCTTATCAAGCTGTGGTGGCAGAAGTAAAAGTGATTCCTGGTGCAGCCGCAAGCGACGACCGGGTATTGTTAGACCCAGTAGAACTGGCCAAGTTGGGCAAAGACCAAACCCATAGAATTCGTTTTACCTACACCGATGCCAATGGTTGTGTGGCTACCTCAAACCCAGTAGATATTACCATTCATGAATTACCCGTTCCAGTAATCAATGGCATTGCCGCTGGTTATTGTACCGACGCACCTACGTCTACGCTTACGTTACAAGACGATGGGGTAAATATCATCATTAATACTACGACCAACAATGTAGTTTTTGAGATTGATGAGAATAGAGATGGAACCTATACGACGCCACCAGCAGGAAGCATTGTCTTGAATAACGGAACCAATCAAGTAACACTTGATCCTACTCAAATACCTATAGGAACCTATAACTTGCGTTACAGATACACCGATGGGAATTCTTGTGAACAGGTTTCGGTAGATTATCCGGTTGAAATATTCGCTTTGCCTTCATTGAAAATCATCGGCTTGAATACAGAATATTGTATTGACAACGCTGATGTAACCCTGAGAGCTGAAAACAACGGAAATGACTTATTGAATGACTTGACCAATGTGAGTTTCAGCATCAGTACTGATAATGTGAACTTTACCGCGCCTGGAGGGGCAGTAGTGGTAGATGCTACTGGCAAAACCATTACCTTCAAACCTTCTCAATTAGCGGCGAATACTTACTACCTGAGGTATTTTTATACTGATGCCAACAGTTGTGATGATTATTCTGACACATTAAGTTTTGTGATTCATCCCTTGCCAGTACCTACCGTAGATATGGCTACTGGAACCGCACCTTATGCCTATTGTGTAGATGCGGGACAACAAGAACTATCGGTACAAAATAATGGGGTGGCATTGACCGCAGGTGAATTGACGAACGCTATATTTACCATTGACAAGGGGAGTGGATTTAGTACCAACAATGGTGAGGTAGTAAAAACCGGAAATCAAGCATTCATTGCCCCTTCAGTATTGACGGTAGGAACCCATAAAATCAAGTATACTTATACTGATGCCAATACTTGTGTACAAACTTCTAATGAATTACAGGTAACGATCAATGCCTTGCCAGTGCCAGTGATCAATGGGATAGATGCTACTGGTTACTGTGAAAGTGAAACTTCTGGATTGCTTACTTTACAAGATGGTAGCACCGATATCCTGATCAATACCACCACCAATAATGTGGTATTTGAAGTAGACACGACTGGAGCTGGTTTTACGCCTCCTCCTACTGGTGGCATTACATTGACCAATGGAACCAATCAAGTAATCATTAATCCGAATAAGTTTCCGACTGGTATTCACCGGATTCGTTATACTTATACCGATGGCAACGGATGTGTACAAACCTCAAACGATGCGGTTACCTTTGAGGTGTTACAGTTACCAGTCTTGACTTTTACTGGGTTGAATGCTACCTACTGTAACGATGACGCCCAAGTTCAGTTGAGAGCCTTCAACGGAGGAAGTGTGTTGTCTCCACCGAATGGCGCCTTCACGATTAGTACCGACAATGTCAATTTTGCTACCAACTCAGCCATTGATGCCAACACCCATATTTTGGATCCTTCTAAACTGACTCCAGGCGTATACTGGATTCGTTATGAGTTTACCGATGTGTCGCTTTGTAGCAATCTTTCCGCGTCACAACAAGTAGAAATCTATTTCTCACCAGGGCGTGATTTAGACTTTACTTTTACCAACACTTGTTTTGGCGACTCGGTAGCATTTACAGCTACTGCTTCGGGAGTAACCAATCAATGGACGTGGGATTGGGACTTTGGTGATGGTGGACGGGCAACAATTCAGAACCCAAAAAATTTATTTCCAACATTTGCTTCATTCCAGGTTACTTTGACTGCTACCAGCCAAAACGGATGTAGCTATACGATCCAAAAAACAGTGACGGTGACTCCAGTACCTACAGCTGATTTTAGCTCAGCTGGATTCTGTTTGGGAAGTGCGACTCAGTTTACCGATCAGTCTACCATATCCCAACCAGGGCAAATCGTGAGGTGGTTCTGGGACTTTGGCGATGGCAATACCTCTACATCACAAAACCCCAGTCATTCGTATGCTGCAGCGGGTACTCATAATGTGACTTTGAGAGTAGAAACCTTGGGTAGTGCCAATACTTGTACCAATACCATTTCCAAAACGGTGTATATCTTCCCATATGTCACCGTCACGAGTACCAACACATATCTGGAAGACTTTGAAACAAATGATGGAGGGTGGATTGCCTATGGTACCAATGCCAGTTGGCAACACGGAACTCCGGCGGGTAGTAAGTTTGATGCTACGAGTGGAAATGTGTGGGCGACTAACTTGACGGGAACCTACAACAATGATGAATCTTCTTGGGTAGAAAGCCCTTGTTTCAACATAGATGGAATGTCGAAGCCGGTAGTAAATTTGAGATATTGGGTAGATACCGACATCAATTTTGACGGGGCAGTGCTGTTGGTTACGTTGGATGATGGAGTAAACTGGGAAGTACTAGGAACGGTGAGCTCTGGGATTGACTGGTACAACAAAACGGGTATTTTGGGTAATCCAGGACAGCAAAGTGCGGCTCAAACCAGTTGGAACGGTAATATCATTGGTTGGGCAGGCGATACCGATACAACTTGGAAAGTAGCCAAGTTTCCATTGGATTTGATCAAGTCGCGTCTTGATGCCGACCCGAATGACAATTTGCAAACGATTCGTTTCCGAGTAGCTTTTGGAAGTGACGCCAGTAGTTCGCTCAACTCTCAATTAGATGGCTTTGCATTTGATAACTTCTTTATTGGAGAGCGTAACCGAGTGGCTTTGTTAGAGCATTTTACCAATAGCTCTAATACCGTGGCCAATAATGAAAATACCTACATTGACAACACTTTTTCGGTAAATGATCCTGAGGTAGTGAAAATCGAGTACCATACCGAGTTCCCAGGGGAGGATGTATTGAACCAGGATAATAACGCCGCACCCAGTGCTCGGGCACTATACTATGGAGTGGCGGTGACTCCAAGAACAGTGTTGGATGGAGTAGCCAGAGATGCGGTATTCTCTACTTATGGGCAAGATGATTACAATACCCGTATTCTAGAGTCATCTCCGTTTAACATCAGTCTGGACTTTGCCGGAAGCACGCCTACCAGCCTCAATGTACAAGCGACGGTAAACGCGATTAATAATAGTGTAACCGGGCCGGTGATTGTACATATTGTAGTCATTGAGAAAGAAATTAGTGGAGTAGGAACGACGGGGTTGACTTTCAGAAATGTAGTGAAGAAAATGCTCCCCAGTGCAGCAGGTACTTTGGTAGATTGGACTACAGGCAAAACCAGTGAAGTAGTGAGCCAAAACTGGACGTTGGATAAGATCTACAATAACCAACAAGTGGCCGTGGTTGTATTTGTACAAGACGATTTAACCAAGGAGGTATATCAGGCCGCCATTGGAGATCCTACTAGCTTCTTACGTATTGATAATGGGGGAGATCAGGCAGCTGGTTCTGGAAAAGTAACCGGAGTGGCCGATAATTTAAAGCACGATTTTGTGGTATATCCCAATCCTGCCACTACCAAGGTATACGTGGGTTACAAGTCGTATGCTTACCAAGAGGATACCCCATTTGTGATTTACGATCAACTAGGAAAAGTGATCACCTCGGGTACCATACAAAAAGGGCGAAATGGAGTCGTTATAAACACCCAACAATGGGCTGAAGGGGTGTATCATATTGTTCTTACTGCTTCGGATGGCTCAAAAACCCAATCTAAAATTGTGAAACATTAAAACCATTTAAAATATTCAAAATGAGTATCCAAAACCCTTACTGTTTAGTTAGTAAGGGTTTTTTGGGTTTTATAACGTCATAGTTTCAATAGACTACTTTGGTTAATTTTTAGTAGTTTAG
>CALDJV010000101.1 GCA_937899305.1 uncultured Cytophagaceae bacterium | reverse complement strand
GAAATTCTAAAATCGTTGATCGACATTCTTTATTCGTCATTGGCACAATATCGAACACCGATCAACGATTGAAGATTTTAGAGGGATAAACACAACAAGAAATTCTAAAATCGTTGATTGACATTCTTTATTCGTCATTGGCACAATATCGAACATCGATCAACGATTGATGATTTTAGAGCAATAAACACAACAAGAAATTCTAAAATCGTTGATCGACATTCTTTATTCGTCATGAGCGTAATATTGAACATTGATCAACGATTGATGATTTCAGAGCGACACGCCAATTTTTTTCCCAACATTCAACGGTAAAGGATATATCTTTTCGGAAGGTAACAAGCGTTTGGCTTCTTTGTATTTGCCTTGTTTTCTCAATCCATAGATTTTCTTGGTGAGTGGAGTCAAATCTACAATTTCGGTAATCCATTCTTCATTGTATGCTTCGATGAGCTGGCGGCTAATCCCCACCTGAATACTCCTTACCTGGGTTTTACCTCCATGTATGTTTCGTTCTGGATCCCACTGAATGTGTACCTTGGCTTTCTCGAAAAGCTGCTCCCATTCTACCCCACTCGGATAAATGGTTTGGTCAGGGTGGGTTAAAATTCCCATTGCTAAAGCATCTTCCCAATACACCCGACCAATTTTGATCCCTAAGATATATTCTTGGTTTGATTTGTGCCCCCAGTTGCTTCTCTCCATCAACCACAAGTAAGATGGCTTGATCCAGGTCATTCTTTTGAATGAAAAAGGAGCCTCAAATTTCTGATTTTTGAGGGCTGGTAGAGCAATGTTTTTTCCGTAGGCCTGATATACAGTAATGGTTTCCCGATTGTAATCGGCTCTTATTTCTTGTAGCTTGCTCAAAGTTGTTGATAATTTATATTTGGAGCTTGTTTAAACTTCGTCCACCACGCCTTTTCCAGAGGCATCCAGATAAACTAAGTAAGCCAATTGTTGAATGTCATCTGGATTGTCCCAATAGAGTTCATCCAATGCATCGAGTCGCTTCATTTCGACATCGTTCAGGTAATTAGAAAGCACCTTGGGAATGTCCCAATATTCTTTTACTTGTGGATCATCTTTGGCCTTCGCAATAAGTTGCTCACTTTCGGTAATGATTGCCAAGGATTTTTCGGCCTTTAGCTTATTAAGTACTTGTAAGGTAGCAACATAATTGTCATATCCCCAGTTACAAAAAAACTGAATAAATCCGCCATTGTACATATCGGCCTCAAGGCGCCATATCCTCACTACCTCTTGTTCGTCTGAGGTAAGGGTACTCAAGTCTCCTTTGGCTTCTTCAAAAAGTTTCTCTACTACAGCAAAGGAGTAGTTTTCAAATGCCTCTCTTGTATTGTCCATGGTTTGATTTTGCGATTGCAACCTGATAACGTAACTGAGGAATTAAAAGTTTTGAATCACTGTATTCACTTCCGCTGTTCCCCACGTTGAAGTATTCAAAACTTTGAACACACACTGAGTCAAAATGTTGCTTACCAATCATCCTGACTTTTTGTTGAAATACCTTCTCAAAAAATAATTTCTTGCAATGCTCAGCACGGTAAAATACAGGGTCAAAAGCGTATTTTTGGTTGGATTACTCTCTATGCCCAGCGCAGGAAATACAATATAAAATGAACCCATCGTGATAAAAAAACCAATGGTTACATTCAACAAGGTTTCCAAAAGTGATTGGGTTTTAGTTTGCATTGCTTAACTCCCGTATTTTTGATGAAACCTGCCCTTGTTCTATACGAATGATTCGGTAACCAAAACGGTAGGCATCAATGTCTATGCAGTCTTTGTGTTTCTCAATTTGATAAGAAACTGCGGGCGTGATGTACTGACGAATGTTTTGGTGTTGTAGACTGCTTTCTAAATGATAGTGTCCACAAAAAATAGTGACCTGCTGTGCCACCCTTGTCAGCAAAGCTTTTAACTCCGCTCTATTTTGCAGTTTCCCTATTTCATCTACTTTTAAGTCCAAGCCCAATACTGGATGATGCATAAAAATGAGGATAGGATAAGTAGTATCCAGTGCTTTACGCAACCAATTTAATTGAACCGCATCAATCAAGCCAGGTGAAGAGTCTAAATAAATACATTGGTGGGCGTCTCGCTGAATGCTGTAGTACAGTTTTTGACTAGGATGCACTGTCTTTGATCCAAAGTAAGGAACCGTTGTATTCAATGCATCATGATTGCCTAAAGTAATCTTTAGATCAAAACCAGCCAGCTGTTCGAAAAAATAAGCAATCCCCTCCCCTTCTCCGATATCACCAGTACAAATTACTTCCTGTATACGCTCGTTTCTGATATCGTCCAATACTTTCTCAAACCGTTTTCTGGCTTGCACGTTGTGTTTTTTGGGGAATGCTTCATCCAAATGTAAATCAGTGATATGCGCAATTTTAGTATACATAAATACTTTTGTTGATGAGTTCAAAAGTATTGAAGTCCTGAGAAAAGCATTTTCAAAATCTTGCGGATTTTCGATATTGGGAAGGTAACAGGCCCTGATGCCTTTTAAAAACAACCGAGAAATAGGCCAAACTCTCAAAACCACAGGCAATGGCAATGTCAAAAATGGAATCACTAGAATGTTTCAGTTTATTTTTTGCTTTGTCCAGTCGAATTTGAGTAAGGTACTGCAGTGGGGTACTTCCGGTGACTTTGGTAAACAACCGATGTAAATAGTATTTGCTCACTCCGATGTTTTTGCCAATACTATCCAGAGAGATATGATGACTGCTATTGTCCTGAAGATACTCTTTGGTCATTACAATCAGCTTGTACAACTCCTTTCTGGTGAGTTGCTTCACAATCTTCAGTTGATCAAATTTACCCTGTATGCTTGCTTGCTCCTGCACAATGGTCTCCGAAAGTTTCAAAAACAAATCCTCCATTTGATGCCGAAAAGTAATTGGTGCTTGTTCATAAAACGAGACAATTTGGTGAAGCCATTGCCCTAAGACATCGTTGGATTTGGTTTGGGGAAACTCAAAAAACTCGAGTGGTGCATTTTTGCTGGAATAATGGGCATAGGTTTCGTGCATCAAGGCTGAGGACAAAAAGAAAGAAACCCCTCTGGTACCTTTTTCGGCTTCAGAACAAATGCGTTGATCATTGTTCAAAATCACGTACTGGTGTTTACCTACTGCTACT
Organism: uncultured Cytophagaceae bacterium; assembly: GCA_937899305.1. Taxonomy (GTDB): domain Bacteria; phylum Bacteroidota; class Bacteroidia; order Cytophagales; family Microscillaceae; genus Microscilla. The sequence continues at coordinate 1,734 of CALDJV010000101.1, read as the reverse complement.
TGTTGGTTGTTAAAGCGGTAATATTTAGTACCTTCCAAAACATATTTTAAAGTATAAGTAGATTGATAGGTAATGGAAGTATCCTGCTGATGTGCCACATACAGTATTTTGTTTTCAAGCTGGCATGAAAAGTCGGGAGGACCGGTAAGTTCTTCTAGTATCACCATAGTGCATCATTCTATTTCTAGTTTTGCTTTCACAATCGTGAGTAATTCTTCTTTGGTCATAAAGCGGTCAAAGTAATCTTCTAGGGTACCTTCTACCGAAATTTCATCAAAAAACGTCTCGTGATCGGTTCCGTATACTTGGGGGTTTTCTGGATTAGGGTCGGTCAAGCATACCAACAAGTGATCAGGATGGCCATATGCCTGGCCAATGAACATCAATTCCATTTGTTCGCCTTTGATGGTTTGTCTCCAGGTAGCCTCCTCCCATTCTCCTTCCCATTCGGCAAAACTTTCAGTACCCGCGGTAAAAGGGGTAAATGGTTCATTTTGAAAGACAGTTTGTCCATAAAACCCATTGGTTAAACAATAAAAATGCCCTAACATTTGATCATAAAAACGAGCTCGGTTGGTATTGAATAACATTCGATTGTCTTCCACAAAATCATTGAGTCCTTGAATGGGTTCTTGATCGTCGGCGGCTGCCCAAGGCGTATCTTGTGGTTTTGGGTATAATACAGTATCGAAAGAAATGGCTTTGAGGTCTGCTTCCAAAGATGTACCTTTTACTCCCTCAATATTACCACCCAGTGCTTTTATCCGGTCTAAAATTACTTGTTTCATTCCTTAAATATACATATCAAACATTGAATACTACTGGTATTGGATCCCTCCAATATCAGCAGTATTTATACACTATACCTAGAGTGGTTTTACTGGTATACAAAAATCAACCAGAAATTTACCCTCCTGAGGTGGAGCCAAATAATCTTCAAAATAAGGCTTGTCATCAGGTTGATATCCACTCTGAGGTAACCACTGCCCATACGCCCAGTTCCAGGCAGTTTGAAAATCCACCTGAGTCAATTCAAAATGACAAACCGCATACGTTCCCGCTTCTATCACCATTTTACCTATTTCTCCGGTTACTTTGGTATCGGGCGGCACTGAAATGCTTAAGCTAGATCTCAGATTATTATTCAACGCTACCTGGGGGTTATCGTGGTATACCATCAGGTATTTAAAATTTTCACCTCCTAGCAAGTTACGGGCTCCTGCCCAGGCAAAAAGTTTATCCTGGTGACTTTTATAAAGCGCCTGGTTGCCATCGTAGGCTCCTACATTTCTGATATAAGCCACTGTCATTTCAGGAAGCGACTTTACTTCTACTCCTTTACTTATTTCCATATTTGTCCTCCATTGAATGGTTTGTGAATCAGGACAAAAGTACGGTTCGGGTTTGTCTTGGGGTTGGTGGATATTGCTCTTCAGTTGACTCAAATTGCTATTTTGACGTTTTTCTTCTCGATATTGCGAGGGTGGTACCCCAAAATACTTTTTGAAGTTTCGCGAAAAAATCGATATATCAGAGAAACCACACTTGAAAGCAACCTCCGAAATACTTTCCCCATTATGGATAGGAATCAAAGAGGCTGCTTTCTCCAGACGAAGTCGTAGAATAAACTGAAAGGGGGTTTCACCCGTCATTGCCCGGAAAATTCGATTGAAATGATACTTAGAGAAACTCGCCACTTCAGCCAACGCTTCCAGTGTCAAAGGCTTTTCCAGG
>CALDJV010000100.1 GCA_937899305.1 uncultured Cytophagaceae bacterium | reverse complement strand
TAGCCGATTTTGTAAGTCCGTCGCTCAGGCTCGCCCAACATTCACTGGATGTTGTTGGAAACAAACTTTTTCCGAAAACCGGACACTTATTTTGAACATGCTACTTAGATTTGTAATCTTGGAATATTTCTAAACACCAGATTAACACTTTTTTAACATCACCAAAAAGTGATAAAAGCCGGATCGCATCGTTTTGTAAAATTACACCTTACTGTATTGGGTAAATTTACTCACAATCATCGGTCTGGCTTTACGATAGATACCCCTTTAAATAAAAGTCATCGTTATTTATGTTTAGTTTATAGATGCAATTTGTATTTTTATCTAGATAAAGTGATGCTACCTGATTTGCCTTTCTTCGCCGTTTATAAAAACAAGCCCTGAGCACCTTACCTCAGAAACCAAGTAAATAAAGTATGTTTTGAAAACCCACCACCAGAGATACTCATATTATTGGAGTAAAAAATCACTAAATTGTTCAATGAGCGAACTTTTTTGTAAGAGGGCTTAAAACCGAGATGTAAAAAGTAGCAGGTGAAACTGTTAACTTAGATTTATTAAACTTAGCATTATAACGGTTAATCTTATGAAAAAATCCATACAGAAAATTTTGTATTCAGTTTTTGTGCTGCTTTGTGTGTTTTCGCTCGGGCAAGCTCAAAAGCTTGATATGAAAAAGCTCAAAGGAATGAAAGCCCGTAATATTGGTCCTGGCGGAATGAGTGGACGGGTAACCTCAATAGATGCAGTATATTCTAACCCAAACATTATTTATTGTGGTACTGCCTCAGGTGGTTTGTGGAAGACTGAAAGTGGAGGGGTATCTTGGAAACCAATTTTTGAGAAAGAAAAAGTGGCGTCGGTTGGTGCGGTAGCAGTCAATCAAAAAACACCTAACATTGTTTGGGTAGGTACCGGAGAAGGTAACCCTCGAAACAGTCAAACCAGTGGTGGCGGCGTATACCGTAGCCAAGATGGTGGTCGTACTTGGCAATTGATGGGACTTGAAAAAACCCGTACCATTCATCGAATTATTTTACACCCTGACAATCCGGACATTGTGTATGTAGGTGCCCAAGGATCGGCCTGGGGTGATCATCCAGAGCGTGGGGTATACAAAACAACCGATGGTGGTAAAACCTGGAAGCATATTTTGAAGGTAAATAGTCGTACTGGCGTAGCAGATATGATTGTGGACCCTACCAACCCCGATAAACTCATTGTAGCCTTGTGGGAATTTCGCCGTTGGCCCTATAAATTCAAGTCAGGCGGGGTAGGCTCTGGCATGCACGTTACCTTTGATGGGGGCAAAAGCTGGAAAAAAATCACTTCTAAAGATGGTTTACCTAAAGGCCAATTAGGAAGAATGGGATTGACCATCTCTTACAGCAACCCCAATATTTTGTATGCTTATATTGAAGCCAAGAAAAACGGTATTTATAAATCAACCGATGGTGGATTGAAATGGAGAAATGTAAACGCCAAAGGCCCCTTTGGTAATCGTCCTTTTTATTATGCTGACATCTATGTAGACCCTCAAAACGAAAACCGTTTGTATAGCTTGTGGTCTAATATGTCGCGAAGCGAAGACGGAGGAAAAACCTGGAAAACCATTGCCGGATACATCAACAATGTACACCCTGACAATCACGCGATGTGGATCCATCCTAAAAACAGTAAATTTATGATGCTAGGAAACGATGGAGGGATGTACATTACCCGTGACATGGCAAAAAACTGGCGCTTTATGAACAACATTCCAGTAGCGCAGTACTACCACATCAATGTAGATAACAATATGCCTTACCATGTATATGGTGGTATGCAAGACAATGGTTCTTGGGGTGGTCCAGCTTATGTATGGCGTCGTGGAGGCATTCGCAATAGTTACTGGCAAGAGCTCAGCTTTGGTGATGGGTTCGACGTAGCCATTACCTCTAACAACACTGGGCTATCAATGTCGCAGCAAGGGTATGTAGTGAAGTATGATCGTAAAAGTGGAAGTCAGGAGTTGCTTCGTCCGATTCATCCTGAAGGCAAAAGTTTGCGTTTCAATTGGAATGCCGGAATTGCTCTAGATCCATTTAGCAAAGGTACAGTATACTTTGGTAGCCAATATGTACACAAAAGTACCAATGGTGGAGAAGATTGGAGTATCATTTCGCCCGACTTGACCACAAATGACGCGAAGAAACAAAAAGAAAGTAACAAAACAGGTGGTTTAACCCCTGACATTACTGGAGCCGAAAACTTCAATTCTATTTTGGTGATTGAGCCAAGCCCCAAAAAGCAAGGTTTATTGTGGGTAGGAACTGATGACGGAAAACTACAATTGACTCGTGATGGTGGCAAAACCTGGGAAGATTTGACCGACCGTTTGAAAGGAGTACCCAAGGGAAGTTGGATTCCTCAAATCAAAGCCTCTAAATACAACGAAGGCGAAGCAGTAGTAGTAATTAACAACTACCGTCGGGATGATTGGAAACCTTACTTGATGCATACTACCAACTATGGTAAGAGCTGGAAAAACTTGGTAGAAGGAGACAAGGTATGGGGATACGTATTGTCGTTTGTACAAGATCCGGTAGAGCCAAGATTGATGTTTGCTGGAACTGAGTTTGGCTTGTACGTAAGTATTGATGCGGGAACCAATTGGACTAAATGGACCAACGGATATCCTACGGTTTCTACAATGGATATGGTCATTCACCCCCGAGAACATGATTTGGTAATTGGTACTTTTGGCCGGGCCGCTTATGTACTAGATGACATTCGTCCTTTGCGAGCCATGGCCAAAGAAGGGGCCAAGAAAGTAATGGCTCAAAAGATTAAAATATTTACGCCACCTACCGCAGTCATGGCCAACTACCAACAAGGTGCCGGAGGGCGTTTCCTTGCTCAGGGAGCATATGCGGGTGAAAATCGTCGCCCTGGAGCAATGATTACGTATTGGGCCAAGAAACCTAAAAAAGGAGCTAAAGCGGATAACAAAACCGTAGCCAAGGCCAAGCCTAAGGGACGTAGCGGGGTACAATCGGTAAAAGAAGATCGTCCTAAGAAAAAGAGATCTAAAAAGGTAAAAGTCGAGATTTTTGATGCAAGTGGATCTTTGATTCGCACTCTGAAGGTGACGCCTAGAAATGATGGTTTAAACCGCATGTACTGGCGAATGGATCGTAAAGGGGTTCGTTTTCCATCTTATCGCACTTTACCAGCTCGTTTTCGTAACCAAGAGCCTGGTGGTATATCGGTAATACCAGGAACTTACAAGGTAAAGGTAAGCTATATGGGCGACCAGGATTCTACAATGGTAAAAGTAATTGCAGATCCACGCATAGCAGACCCTATGAGTGCAAAGAAGGAAAGATCGGCAATGGCAGACAAAATGATGAAAAAAGTGAAGGTCTTGACCAAAGCAGTAAATCGTTTGAAAGAAGCCCAAAAAACCATGAAAATGGCTATGTCGCAAATGAAAGGTCAGAAGGGAGATGCCGTGAAAGCTGCTCGTAAAAAAGGAAAAGCAGTAGGTAAAAAAATGAATAAACTGATGGGAATGATTCTTGGCAAGCGCAAGCAAAAGGGAATCAACCGGAACCCCAAATTGGTGAGTGCTCAGATGAGAACCGCCATGGGATACATGCGGGGAGCACGAGGTACGATGAATAGTAATCAAAAAACAGCCATGAAGTTGGGTGAAAAAGCCATGAAGGATGCGGTGAATAAAATCAATGCGTTTTTTGAGAAAGATTGGAAAGAATTCCGTACAGCGGTAGAAAATACCAAACCTAAGATGTTTAAAGATTACAAACCTTTAAAGATTGACTAGTTTATTGCTGGCTTACTAGTTTGCTATTACGTCACGGGTAATCGATACCCGTGGCGTTTTTTTATGCGTAATTTTTATACATCACACCAGAAAAAATATTTTGCTAATTTTTTTGGCAATGTATTTTTATAATTAGCATAAAATCTTAACTTTGCATAAGCATAGTCCAAAAACGTTGGGGGTAGGCACTTTACAATTAAAGCGCTTCCTCCAATTTTTTTATCCCTTCCTAAATACATTCATAATTAGCATCACCCTATTCTAAAAGAGTATCACCAAAGCCCGAATTTCCCATCAAGATCAATTAAATTCAAATCTTGTAGTATTTATAAATAAAGATTTGTTTGATGAAAAGTAATATCCAATCCCTTGGAAAAACTGGTTACATTGCCGCAGTTATATTGACCGTTGTGGGGGTATATGCTTGCCTGAGTCGCTATATTTTACCGCATGGGTTGCACCTCTGGTTGGCCAACACACTGTATGGTACCGATTACACTAAAGATGCCTTGCCTGCTTTGGCTTCTAAACCTGGTATTGAGATCGTACACCGCCTTTTTGGGGCTGTGTATTTGGTGGTAGGTTTGGTACAGTTTAGCGCAAGCTTTCGACGTAAACGTCCTAAGTTACACCGTAGCTTAGGCAAGGTGTTTATGATTTTTAGCATTACGGGAGCCATCTCAGGGGTCCTATTTGTGTTATTGGTACCTTTTGCCGGGCCGTTAGAAGCCATTCCCGTAATCCTATTTGGGAGTTTTATGGGGTATGCTACCTATCGGGCTTATGTACACATCCGAAAAGGGGAAGTGATGCTACATCGAGTTTGGGTAGCTCGTAGCTATGCAGTAGGTTTGGGGGTAGCCTCCATTCGAGTATTTTATTTGGTGTTGCAATACACAACTACCAGCCTTGACCAACGCGACATGTTTATGGCAGCCCTTTGGGGTGGTTGGGTATTGACCCTGGGCCTCGTAGAAATGTACAATCAAATGCTCGTTTCTAATAAAAAATTGCGTTATAGTTAAATTGTTGTATGGTTTTGCTTCGCTGATTGCTCTATTGTTACATTGTTCCGCTA
>CALDJV010000099.1 GCA_937899305.1 uncultured Cytophagaceae bacterium | reverse complement strand
TGATTTTTTGGGCAATATGCCTCTTAATCAAAATGCTTGCCGCTCACTAATGGGTGCGTTGCTGTTGTTGAAGCGTCCTCCACAGGTTTTTCAAACTTTTAAGTGTTCGTCCTTTCTTATCTATCCAATAAAAATCCAGCGCTACTTTTCTGAGGTCACATTGGTAAGTATCAAAAGAATAGTGGCTAAACTTGATTCTTTTGGCTTGTCCCAACCTAGGCTGGTTCTTTTGACCGAGATAATCAAACATAGATTCGTTGTATTTGATTACCCTTTGTAGACGTTCGTTTTCTTGATGGATAATGCGTGTCTGATAATAAAAAAATAACCCAATGGCGGTAAGCCCGAAACCAAAAATGATGATGGGGATAAAACGTTTTTTCATTGATCGTATTTTTAAACTATTCCTTTTGTAAAAAAGGGTGATAACACTGGATTTGACTTATTTTTATAGATCTCGGAATAAAAATTGATGCCAATACGTAGCTTATTTTGAAAGATTTCTTATAATTTAGCCGAAATAATAGCTCCTCTATGTGGCAAAGAATTGCATGTGTTTTATTTATTACGTTGAGTATTCAGGTAAATCGTAGTCAGGCTCAAGTAAACGATGTATTTCAGGTGAAGGATGGTAAACAAGCTGTGTATCATCACTTAAACCGTTACCTGAAAGTGTACGAAGACACTTCTAACCAACTGACATTCAAGACAATTGCCTCCGAAAATTTTCAAAAAAACTTTGCGCCACACGCCCAGTTTTCCCAGAAGTTTCAATATAAATACACTTATTGGGGAAAAATCACCCTGCAAAACAATATTTCTTTCAAAGATGATTGGATTTTACATATTGGAGGGCGCAATAGCGAGGTAGAAGTATTTATTCCTCAAAGAAATGGGGCATTGGTGGTGCAGAAAACTGGAGTAATGGTGCCTGTGTCTCAAAAATCAATCAACGAAGCAGTGCTTTCGTTGGTACCTCTGCATTTGCCTCATCAATTACCTCAAACAATTTACCTAAAGATCAAAGTAAACGACCGACGTACCCCTAAGTTTAATCTTGAGCTTTTTGACCGACAAAACTACAATGATGTACTCCGTTGGGAAAGCTTATTTCAAGGGTTATTTCAAGGAGTATTCTGGATTATGATCCTGTACAACCTGGTCATTTATTTCACTACCAAAGACCGAACCTACGTCTTTTACTCTTCTTATATGTTCTTTATCTCGTTTTACTTTTTGTATTTCCACGGGTTTATAAGAGAGTATTTCATTCCTGAGTATCCGAAGTTAGACAGTTTTTTATGGATCATTGCGGTGAGCCTCATGTCAGTGCTGTATTATGCGTTTATGCGGGTTTTTCTGCACACTCGAGACCTCATTCCCCAGACCGATTCTTGGGTTCGTTTTTACATTGGTTTACGTTTGTCATTGGTTCCGATTGAGCTCATTTATTATGCAATTACGCCCAATTTCCCGCTCATGAATACCATTAGCTTGGTGGCAGGTGGAATAGATGCGGTATTCTCTCTTTATCTGTTTGTGGTACTGTATCGTACCGGAAGTATCATTGCCCGCTATTTTATCTTGGGTGCTCTTTCGTTGAATCTTGCGGTCATTGGTGGTATATTTATATACAGTTATTCCCGGTTTGTGTATTCTTTGGTATACCAAGGAGGAGCCGCATTGGAGGTATTGTTGTTTTCGCTGGGTTTAGGCTATAAAATAAAAGCTGCTGAACAAGAAAAACGAAAAGCACAAGCTGATTTGATAGAGCAACTACACCAAAACGAACGCTTACAACGAGAGCATAACCAAGAACTTGAAAATAAAGTGTTGGAGCGTACCGCCAAGGTACAACAGCAGAAGGAAGAGATTTTGACGCAGGCTGAACACCTCAAGGAAGCAGTAGGCCGATTGAATATAAAAAATATAGAGCTTCAGCAAACCAACAAACACATTACCGATAGTATAAACTATGCCCGTCGTATTCAGCAAGCTTTGTTGTGCGACAAAAGCGAGGTAATTAGAAACTTCAAAGATGCCTTTGTGTTTTTGTCGGCCAAAGATATTGTGTCTGGAGATTTTTACTGGTTCAATGAAGATATCTTTGCCTATAAAAACGAACCCATTGGTACCCAAACGGTTGCTCCACCTAGTTATGACGAAGACGAAGACAATACCAAACGGCTGCATCCTAGAGTAAAAGTACTGATTGCGGCTGATGGAACCGGGCATGGAGTACCAGGAGCTTTTATGACCGTAATGGGGCAAAATTTATTAGATGAAATCATCTTGAATCAAAAAATTACTGAACCTTCTCAAATTTTGTATGAATTGGATTATCGATTGACCAATACCTTACAAGGAGCCAAAACCGACAATCAAAATAAAATCAATGATGGAATGGATGTCGCCATTTTGGCGCTGGATGAGATTGCGCGAAAAGTATATTTTTCGGGAGCCAAAAACCCGTTTTGGTACGTGAGAGATAACCAAATTCATCAAGTCAAAGGCTCTAAGTTTCCCATTGGTAGTCGTCAGTACCGGACAAGTAAAGTTTTTGAAACTTTTACGATGGAGATGCACGAGAATGATCGTTACTATATCTTTACTGATGGTTTTCAAGATCAATTTGGGGGAACCAGCGGTCGAAAGTATATGCGTAAATATTTCCGTAACTTTTTGCTGGAGATTAGCAAAGAACCTATGGCAACCCAAAAACAATTATTGGAAACCGAACTCCATGACTGGCAAGGCGACAACCCCCAAACTGATGATATTCTGATCATGGGGGTGAAAGTATAATTTATAATGGCCTGGTCTACCTCCACTTCCTTTTTGTCTAAATTTTACCAACTGAATTAATTTTACTATTTGTCAATACTTTTTGAGATTATTGAAACTCTCAGATAGCCCAACCTGTTGATGGTATCGACGACTTGGTTTTTTAGCTGAATACTTTATGCTATGAAGTATTTATGGATAAATAATGAATAGATAAAAACCTGGTTTTAATGTATTTAATTCAATAAAACCAATGAATATGCGCTCTCAAGAACGGATTGCTTTTGAAGATGTTTTAGATCGAGTTTATAGGTTACCTGATGCGATAAAAGAGGATTTGTGGCAAGAGGTAACTATTGAAAAATATTCAAAGAAAACCCACATTCTAGAACAATATCAAATAGAACGACATATTACTTTTTTGTACCAAGGGCTCATCAGGGCTTATCAGTTACAAGAAGAGAAAGAAGTGTCACTAGATTTTCGTTTTAGTGGGGATGTCATGACGGCTTATACTTCATACATTTCACAAAAGCCCTCCCCAGTAGGCATTGAGGCACTAGAAGATTGCGTTGTTTTGAAGATTCCCAAAACGAGTGTGGAAGCACTTTTTGATAAATACCATGAGTTTGAGCGGTTGGGCCGCTTGATGACAGAACACTTTTATTTGAGAAGAGTACAGCGTGAAATTGAGATATTGAGCCATAGTGCCGAGGAGCGTTATCAACATTTGCTAAAACGTGAACCCAATCTGGTGGCCAAAATTCCAGTCAAGCACTTAGCTTCTTACCTAGGAATACACAAACAAAGTCTTAGTCGAATACGCTCGAAGGTGAGAATTTAATTATACTTATATAATATGAGCAAAATAATGTTTTGTTTGTAATAGTAATGCTATTGTAGTGTGTTGTATAGCTTGTTTTTGTTAAAAAATAGTGAACGCTAAAAAAGGTAACAAATGTCATTTTTTTGAGATTTTAGCTGTTATACTTTTGCCAAAGTATTTAAAACTTCAAAAACATGCATTACAATTTAAACACACGACAACAGAAAATCATAGAATACAAGCAACGATTCACTACTATAATTTTACTATGTTTCTTGTCTTTGAATTTGGCACAAGGGCAAGTGGTTACTGAAGAGTTTGAAAAAGCTGGATTTCCAAATGGGACCTTTTTGAGAGTAGCAACTCAAAACCCTTCGGTTGTTTGGAACAATACCCGAGCTTTTGAATTAAAAGCGACTACTACGGGTAAGACCAATATCCTACTGATTAATTCTGTGGCTGGATTATCGGGAGGCAGCGATTTGGGTGTCCTCTTTAGTGGCACGGGTCAGGCAAGTACTTATACGTTGCGTAATGCAGTAGGTCTTGATAATTTTCGTTTTGATGCTCACGGCCTAGAGATTGGTTTCAATGCCTCAAGCAATAACACCTTGACGATTGAGGGATTGAGAGGTAGTTCAGTGGTATCAGGAAAAATCATAAAAAATATAACGACTGGAAACAATGCCATCACCTTAGTAGCCAGTGATTTTACCAATGCAGGGGGCTTTACCAATATCAACCAACTTCGGGTTACCCTGGCCACGCCTTCTTCTGGCAACTTTTTCATAGATGCTTTTAAATACGAGGTATCTTGTGTTCCATTTTCTCAAGTAAATACCTTTCAAAGTACCAATGCCAACAGCCCAGTAGCTATCAATTTGGGAAGTATCAGCGTAGATGCATCCGGTGCTGATGGCTATGTAGTCAAAATCAATAATCAAAATCGCTTTACCAAACCTACCGATGGATCAAGTTTGCCCGTGGCTGATTTGAGCTGGAATGATGCAGGAGAGCAAGTAGTGTATGCAGGTACAGCGACCACAATCAACCAAGTCATTACCAAGTTGAGTGAGAGCACAACTTATTGGCTAGTGGTGTATGCTTACAATCATTGTGGAGGGATCAACAAATTTGATCAGGAAGTGGAAAGCGCAAATGCAATCTCGATCTCTACTCCAGCCAAGGTTACTCCAAATTTACAGATCAGCGACATCAATAAAACATATGGTGATGCTGACTTTGATTTAAATGCTACTACCAACTCTACTGGAGCCATTAGCTATTCTATAATAAGCCAGACTGGACACAGTACCAGAATCATTGGAGGTAAAACCGTTGATTTAGGATCCGTGGGAACCGTGAACATTAAAGTATCAGTAGCCGAAAATGATAATTATAAAGCAGTGAGTAAAAATATTACCATTACGATTGCTCGCAGAAAACTGCAATTTGCCAATTTTGACGCTATTCCTGACAAATCTATCTATGACGTTGATTTTGCCTTGCGGGCCACTGCCTCCGGAGTAGGCCCCATTGTTTATACTAGCTCCAATCCAGCAGTAGCTACTATGGATGGGGCTATAGTTCGTATCAAATCCATTGGTTCTACTGATATTACCGCTTCTTATGCTGGAGATATGAACAATTTACCTTTGAGTGTTACCCGTACCTTTAGAGTAACCGCCGGAAGTCCAGAAATTGATATCCAACGAAATGGTGTAGGGAGTATCGCTTCGGGTTCGGTATTCGATTTTGGTAAACTGAAAAGCACCGACGGAATGGACGAACAAAGAAAGTTGTTTAGTGTTTCGAACCGTGGTAATGGTGATTTGGTATTTTTGACCAAACCTATCATCGTGATTACAGGTGCTCACGCAAGTGATTTTATAGCCGATGATCCTGATTTATCTACGATTGCTCCTAATCGTGGAGATGAATTTTATATTCGATTTAATCCCTCCGGACCAGGAGTAAGAACTGCTACTGTTACCATCAAAAACAATGATGCTGATGAGGGAGACTATACTTTTACTGTAAAAGGAGAAGGCACCCCCGAGATGAACATCCGACGAGTGAGTTCATCAGTTTCAGTGGTTTCTGGTAAAAGCCAATTTGGCCTGGGAGAAATAGCCTTAGGAAATGTATCATTTGAGTTGTTCTTCGAGATTGAGAATGAGGGTAGAAATGCTCCATTGACTTTAACAGGTACGCCCATCATTGCTATTGCAGGAGCAAACCCTGGTGATTTTGAAGTAGTCAAAATGCCAAGTACATCTATTATGAGTGGTGGAAAAGAAACATTTTCTATTCGATTTAGCCCTACTCAATTAGGCGAAAGAACGGCTAATATTAGCATTGCTAACAATGACTCAGATGAAAATCCTTATACATTTACCGTGAAAGGTCTTGGGGTAGCGCCTCCCGAAATCAATATCAAAGCAGGGAATCAAAATATTGCATCTGGTACTGGCATATATGATTTTGGTTTGGTAAGTGGACCTACTGAGGTTATTTTTACCATTGAAAATACAGGCAAAGGCAAATTATGGCTTGAAGGAACTCCTCGGGTAAAGGTAACTGGAGCCAATGCCAGTGATTTTGAGTGGACTACCTGGGGTGGAAGTTTAATATTTGCGGGCGAAACGTCTACTTTTGGAATTAAATTTACGCCTTCTACAGCAGGTACTCAAACTGCCAAAATAAGCATTCAAACCAATGATCCCGATGAAAACCCTTATACTTTTACAGTGCGGGCTACGAGTTCTGTCGCTCCTGAAATAAATGTAAAAGCGAATAACCAAGACTTGGTATCTGGCTCGGCCAACTTTGATTTTGGCGCAGTAAATCCATCTTCAGAAGTAACTTTTACGATTGAAAACACCGGGAGTTCGTTGTTGAATTTAACTGGTAGCACTTTGGTTGAAATAGATGGTGCTCAGGCCAGTGATTTTGAAGTGGTGACAGCACCGAGTACCAGGGCAATAGGCGCAAATAGCAGTGCCACTTTTAAAATCAAATTTACGCCTTCTGGCGATGACATACGTACGGCACAAGTGACGATTCGTAGCAATGATTCTGATGAAAACCCCTATACCTTTACCATTTTTGGTCGTAAAAGTAGCGTAACGAGCTTACCAACCAATCCCCAATTTGGTACATTGACTTTAGGACCCAACCCGACCGCGGAAGAAGTGAACTTGTATTTTACTGGACGCTTGTCTACCAAACTATCTTACCAATTGATAGATCAAAGGGGTAAAATCATTTTAAAAGGGCAAAAACGACTACAAAATGGTCAGGTGACGATTGATGTAAGCTCAATAGCCGAAGGTAGTTATTTATTAAAATTACGATTAGGAAAAGAAATACTGATGAAAAGAATTCATAAGCATTGATCAATAGAAAGCGTCAGGTTGTAATTGTGTTTCAATAGCATAGTAGTTAGAAGAACAATTAAGGGCTAGTGGTTGGTGACTAGCCCTTACTTTTATTATCCACCCTCAATTGTTGCCTAAATTTACCGGGAGACACCCCACAACTTTGTTTGAAAGCCCGATTGAAGGCTGTTTCAGAAAAATAGCCTACTTTTTCTCCTACTTGGGGCAAAGGCAAGTCGGTTTCTTTGAGAAGATACCGAGCCTTGGTCATACGCCAATGCGTGATGTACTTCATCGGTGTTTCCCCTACCGCACTTTTAAAACGCTCGATGAATAGAGTACGTGATGCGCCAACTCGTTGGGCAAGTTTTTCAATATTCCACGAGCTGGCCAACTCTTTATGAATAATGTTGACTGCCTGATAGATCATTTGATCTTTGAATACATTGAGCTTTTCGCTGGCTTGATGCAGGTAATAGTGACGAATGATAGAAATGAATAAAATTTCGGCAAGCCGGATAGTGACTGTCTCAAATCCCGGTTTTTGCAAGGTCATTTCCTCGAGTATGAGCTCAAACATAGAATAAATCAAGTCGTAGCGACCATAATCGATGCTTTTGATGATAATATAAGGAGGAAGTTCTTCAAAAATAGGATGGCTCAATTCCCGGTCTATTTCGTAATGGCCACAAATTAACTGGGTATTCATTTCCGTGCCAGGAAAAGGTTGACCACCTTGTAAGATTTCTTTATGGGCTTCATAACCAGGGCTACAAGTTGCATCGGGCGTGGCTTTGATTTGATGCGAAGTGCCTTGGGGGAAAATGACAATATCTCCTTTTTCCAAAGAATTGATCTTTCCGGCAATCTCCAGTACACAATTTCCACTTGTTACCAAATGGAACTGAGAGTAAGGACTATCGGGAGCATCCATTCCCCAGGAGCCACAAAAGCCATGTTTGAAATAAATGGCTGACTTCAACCGAATGGTAGATAGAATATCACCTAGTAAACTTTCCATACGCTAATGTACAGAATATTTGTCTTTAAAGTTGTTGAAATGTACTATCTGCTAATTTTTTTGATTCATATGCTATGAATAGTACAGAAATGATTGTCTAGGTTTGCATCATCAAATAATTACAACGAAGAAATTCAACACAAAAAAATTAGAATCATGCGACAAATCAGTACATTATTATTTGCTTTTGCTTTATTCTTTGGTGCGCAGGCTAGCTTTGCTCAGTCAGTATTGACCAACGCCGATAAAGTAGCCGTATATGGGTACGACGTAGTGGCTTATCACAAGCAAAACAAGGCAGTAAAGGGGAACAAAAAACACCACACTACCCACGAAGGGGCTACGTATTATTTCAGCAGCAAAGCTCATAAAAAAGCGTTTGTAAAAAATCCAGCGGCTTATTTGCCTCAGTACGGTGGCTATTGTGCTTTTGCCATTGCCGCTAAAAGTCAAAAAGTGCCGGTAAATCCTGAAACATTTAAAGTGGTAGATGGTAAATTGTACTTATTTTTTAATGGAATGTACCAAGGCAAAAAAATGAACACCAAAACATTTTGGGACAAAAACGAAAATACCAATATTACCAAAGCAGACGCAAACTGGGGTGGTATTAAAAATAAGTAAGACTTACAGCAGACTATTAGATATTTTTAATTCATATATACATCAAGTCCTGACAATAAATCATTGTCAGGACTTTTTTTGTATAAATAAGGAGGTTACCTGTTTAACTCCATCGGTTATCTCGGCTAAATTTTATTTTTGTATCCACTAAGTTTATAGTTAGTTTTGGGCAATTATTATTTACTTTAAAACTATACTAAAATGAAGAATACATTATTGCTTGCTGCTGTATTCGCTTTATCTGCCTGTTTTACTGTTACTTTTGCTCAAAACCCCGCCACGTCTGATGGTGCTTCGGGTAGTTCAAATAGTACAACCAAAAACACAGTTCAAAAGCCCAAAAAAAAGATTGTGTTGGGAGTGCCTACGCTGGGGGTAATGCCACCAGAATATATGGAAACCTATGCGGCACAAAGTACAGGTAAAATGGGCGATCAGTATCATATCAATCGAGATTTAGTAGGCCTGGTGACCTTTAAGAAGTTACCCAAAACTGATTTTATGTTTGGCGATCTGCGTTTCAACTTATTTAGCAATGACTTGGAAGTGATGCTCAATGGCGTGAAACGATATATTAGAAGCGCAAAAGTAAAAGAATTTGTGATTGTGGATGGTTTCAAAAAAATCCATTTTATCAATACCGATTTTTATGATGGAAAGATGAAAGACAAAAAAGGCTTTTTTGAAATCATAGAAAATGGTGAAGTACAATTGCTTCAAAAAGTAAAAATCATTCAACAAGCCGGATCTTACAACATTGCAAAGAGTGTAGGAAACAAGTATGGGCGTATTTTTCAAAAGAAAAAGTATTACCTTGCCAAGGGAGAAAAAGTGTACCCAGTAAAAGGAAAAAAGCAGATCATCAAACTCTTTGATAGCTTTGGATTTGATACTGAAAAAGTAGTCAAAGAAAATAAATTGAATGTAAAACGCACGACCAATTTGGCTACTTTGGTAAAGTTGTACAATGGTCGAATAAATAAATAAGCCAAAAAAGCCTGCTTTAACTCACTGTCAAAGCAGGTTTTTTACCTAAAATGCCATACTACTAGACATTTTGGCTAAAGTGCGGCAGTGAAGACACTGCCCACGGCGCGGCCGCCTTCGTTTGTGTCTCCACAAACG
>CALDJV010000098.1 GCA_937899305.1 uncultured Cytophagaceae bacterium | reverse complement strand
AAACTACCAAAGCAAAGGCTAATGTATTTTTTGTCAATGTTTTGAACATAACAATAAGGTTAGATCAGAAAAAAAATTTACTACAAAACCCGCAAGTACCTCCTATAGTTTCTGAGGCAAGTAGCAATTCATTACTTTATAATTTCTTTAACAAAACTAGAATAAAGTGGAGCCAATTTGTGTCAGGTGGCTGACAAAACATGGGGTAGGATTGTTAAACTGGTGTTAATACATCTATTTTCGAGGTATTACATCAAGATTTGAGACGGTTCATTACCTCATTTTTATAACTATAGCCAATAGGGAGTTCCTCTCCTTCTATTTCTACATGGGTGGCGGTAAAGGCATTGATTCGAGTTGTATTGACAATAAATGAACGGTGAATGCGCATAAACCTATTGGGTAGTTTTTCGGCAAAACTGCTAATTTTCTCCTTGGTTATCACACTTTGATCGATCGTGTGGATATGGATGTAGTCTTTGATACTCTCTACATAACGAATTTGCTCAAACAAAATCTTGATGAATTTTTTGTTGGCATTGACATACAAATGATCGTGCACCAGTTCGGGCAATGCCATTTGAGTCGTACCTACTGGAATATTGCTGGAGTTTTTAAATTTATTGACTGCTTTGAAAAAACGGATAAAAGAAATCGGTTTGAGCAAATAGTCTACGACGTCCAATTCATAGCTTTCAATCGCGTAATTTCGATGCGCAGTTGTAAAAATCACCTTGGGAGGATGAGCCAACGTTTTTACAAAGTCAATTCCAGTCAACAAGGGCATTTGAATATCAAGAAAAATCAAATCAACGGGATGTTGACTCACCCATTCAAAAGCTTCCAATGAATTCTCGAAAGTAGCCACCAACTCCAGATCGTTTACCTGAGCCACGTACTCTCGTATAATTTGAATAGCTAAAGGCTCATCATCAATAATTACACACTGCATTTTCATAAATTATAACTCTATAGTCAATGCTACCCGATAGGCAGTATCGGTATCTTCAATGGTTAAATGGTGACGTTTATAATAATTTAAAGTCAATTGTCGCTGAAGGTTTATTTTTCCAATTCCCCGGTCGGTTGTTACTCCTCTTGGCATCAATTGGGTAGGTACTTTAGTATTTATTAGGGTCATTTCTAACCGCTCTCCCCATACCCTCAATTGAATATCAATATGAGGGCTTTGAATACGGTGATCGATTCCATGTTTAAAGGCATTTTCTACCAGTGACAACAAGATAAGGGGAGCAATGGGTGTACTGGGGTTGTCTAGCTCCGACTGGAAGGTCACCTGAAGACGAGCACCATGGCGTAGTTTTTCCAAATCTATGTAGCTCTGAATCAAGTCTATTTCTTGTTGCATCGTTACGGTAGGTTCGTTGCATTGATACAAAATATAATCTAGCATGTCCGAAAGCTTCATGACTACCGCAGGAGCCACATCCGATTTGGCCAGGGTAAGCGCATACAGGTTATTGAGGGTATTGAATAAGAAGTGAGGATGAATTTGGGCTTTTAGAAACTGAAGTTCGTGGTGTACTTTTTCCTTTTGTAATACTTCTATCTGGTGTTTTTGCTCAAACCTTTCTTTGAATATCTTGATGATGAGTATAATAAACACGATGGTATATACCGCCGGAAAATAAACCATGAACAGGTACCCGACATCAGATAAAATTTCAGCAATGGATTCTTGGGTAAAATCTTTACGAATGAACGGCTCAGCCAAATGTACTACACAATACCGGGCAAAAGCCGCAAACAAGTACGCTGACAAACCAAATGAGGCCACAAAAAGCAGGTATTTTCGTTTGAACAGTAGCTGAGGTACTTGAAAATAATTGAGAAGATAAGCCGCCATGATCTGGCTGGGCAACAAAGCGAGGTAATTGATCAAATGATCGTAGAATTTGCCTGCATTGATGCTGGCCAATAATGTAAATACCAACAAAAAAAAGAGCCAGAACAGCCCATGGGCGATCCATCGCCGCTGAATGATTCTGTCTAGATATACATTGGTTGTTGTCATAGGTATGGTATATGGCAAAAAGTAGTTTTGTACACTAATTACTCTGTAAACAAAATATCCTACGATTTACTTAATTTACAGAGTACTAATTTCCTCCTAAAAATAACCAATCTTTCTCAAAATTGGGCGAAAAGTAGCTCAATAGCAATTACCCACATCCCAACAAAAGTTTCTGACTGATGAAATGGTTCAACCGCACGAAAAATCTATCCAACCCCTGTAAAGCTTGGTTTGTCTACTTCTTTCATATCGTATGTCCTATCCCATTATATTTGACTCAATCATCATTAAATCATATGACTATGAAAAATTTATCAATCATTTTAGGATTACTTCTCGTCATCCAAACCAACCTATTTGCTCAATCTTGCCGAGACTTGTTACTGGCCATCCAAAACAATGACGTAGCCAAAGTAAAGGCCTTGCTCAAAAGTACTTCTCCCAATTGTATTTATAGAAATCGTACCTTACAACCCCGTACTCCATTGGGAATGGCGGCCAAAACTGGGCAAATAGCCATTGGCAAACTATTACTCAGTGCCCAGGCCCGCGTATCTTTTCGCTATTCAAACGATGCCAGCGCTTTGATGATTGCCGCAGAAAACGGCCACGAAGACTTTGTAAGGTTATTACTTGCCAATGGGGCTAAAGTCAATCGTAAAATCAAGGGAGATGGTACACCATTGATTGCAGCGGCTCGAGGCAACAACTACAACATTGTAAAACTTTTGCTGGACAAGGGGGCCAAACCCAACCAGGCGGTAAACCAGGATGGTACACCACTGATTGTCGCGGTAAGAAAAGGCAATGCTCGAATTGTAAAATTGCTGTTAGACAAAGGAGCGAATCCTCGTCAGGCCGTAAGAGGCGATGGAAGCCCAGTCATCATGACCAACAGTGTAGAAGTACTCAAGCTTCTCCTCAAGGCAGGAGTAGATGTAAATCAAGAACTCGATGGGGATGGCACGCCACTGATTCGCGCCGCCAGTAATGGGAATCTAGCATTGGTCAAAGCGTTGGTACAAGCAGGGGCCAAAGTCAATAAAAGCAGCAAGGGAGATGGAACTCCGCTCATTGCCGCAGCTAAAGGAGGCTACTTGTCCATTGTAAAATACCTCATTGCCTCGGGCGCTCAAATAGATGCCCATCTCATTGGAGATGAAAACCCTTTGATTCAAGCCGCCAGTAATGGACATCTCACTGTGGTAAAATACCTGGTATCGCAGGGGGCCGATGTCAACAAAACGGTACGTAGTGGATACTATTTGAACTCTGAGAAAAGAAATGCCTTGAAAATGGCCCAACGAGGAGGCCATACTCAGGTAAGCGCTTATTTGAAAAGTGTAGGAGCGAAAGAGTAAATGTAAATCTTATCTTGACATTTAGAAAATTAAATAAAAAAGTGGCCAGGTACATTGAAGTATCTGGCTAATTTATCGTATTGAAGTTGCCATAAAGATCAGTTCTCATCTAAGCGATCCCACATCTACTCTATTTCTAACCTCTCCCTGTACCATCTCAGCCATCCAAATAAAACTCCTCAAAAATAGTAATGTCATTCCTTACAATCATTTTTTGTGATTCGCATATTGGAGCTACAAGAGAACCATCGCATAGGAGTAAATCCAGAAATCCCCCCTTTTTGACAAGAGAAATATAACCCTTCAGCTCAAAATCAATACCCAAGCACGCTATAATTTGAAAATGCTTTTTTATCTTTAAAATTTACTATTGAAAACCAAAGCAATAAGCACTTGAATCGTACCGCTCCCCTTACTCGCAGCCGCAAAGTTGGATTGTTTTTAGGCCCACTTTTGTTTTTACTCATTGTATGGATTACTCCCGAAACGCCTTTTCTGGGAAAACCAGCTCATCATACCCTCGCAGTAGGGACCTGGATGATTACGTGGTGGATTACCGAGGCAGTGGCTTTGCCTGTAACAGCATTGTTGCCTATTGTGCTTTTTCCATTGGCGGGGGTCATGCCCATCAAGGAAGCAGCGGCACCTTATGCCAACCCAATTATATTTTTATTTATGGGTGGTTTTATGTTGGCTTTGGCACTCGAAAAATGGAAGCTTCATTTGCGCATAGCCCTGAATATTGTCCGCCTGACCGGTACCAATGCCAATGGAATTATTTTGGGTTTTATGCTGGCTACTGCAGCCCTCAGCATGTGGATTAGCAATACTGCCACCACAGTGATGATGTTACCCATTGGGGTATCGGTCATTGAGATTTTACGTAAACGAACTCCTTCCCCCAAAAATGATCAGGAAAACGACCCGGAAAACGAAGATGAGGCAGTGACCAAAGGAACCCGCTATTTTTCTCTGACGATGATGTTAGGGATTGCCTATGCAGCCAACATCGGGGGAGTAGCCACCATCATTGGTACTCCTCCCAATACGGTATTGGCCGGAATACTCAACGAAAAATTCAACTATACCATAGACTTTACCCGTTGGCTGGCCATTGGACTACCACTTTCGCTGATTATGTTGGGGATTACTTACCTGTTTTTGGTAAAACTACTGTACCCCAATCGTTTGGGAAACTTTGAAGGCGCCCAACAAGTAATTAAAGACGAGTTGGCCAAACTAGGAAAAATAAATAGAGCAGAGCGGATCGTGTTGGTGCTGTTCCTCACCACGGCTTTTTGCTGGATTTTTAAAAACAGTCTCAATAATTTATTCCCGGCTTGGCAACTTACTGATGCCAGCATTGCTATGATCGCCTCTGTAGCACTTTTTGTTACTCCTATAGATTATAAAAAAGGGGTATTTGTACTCGAATGGAAAGATACCGAACGTTTGCCTTGGGGCATTCTTATCTTATTTGGTGGTGGACTGAGCCTGGCCAGTGCCTTATCAGCAGTAGGTATTATTGGCATCATCGGCGACGGAATAGGCGTAGTAGGGGGTAGTCTCAATGTAAGTGTGATCTTTTTGATTTTGGTTACCCTGATGTTGTTTATGACTGAAGTGATGAGCAATGTGGCCCTGACAGCGGTTTTGGTACCTGTGGTGGCGGGAGTAGCCGTGGGCCTCAACGAAAATCCACTCTGGATGACCATTCCGGTTACAATTGCCGCAAGTTGTGCTTTTATGTTGCCCATGGCTACCCCACCCAACGCCATCGTGTTTGCCAGTGGCTATATTAAGGTATCACAAATGGTACGCGTTGGGATTTTTCTCAACATCATCGCTATTTTGCTATTGATACTGCTTGCCAATACCGCATTGCCTTACATTTTTGATATTCAACGAGGGGTATTGCCCGATTGGGCTCAATAGTTAGACATAAAGAGAGGGAGAGTAAACACACTCCCCTCTTCCTCTGTATCCACATATACATTAAACATATTACCCATTCTGGTTCATAGTGTGACTTGGTCGATAGATCGGAGGAAAACAAAATCGCTTAAGGATAATTTAGAGGTTCGGCTATATTTTAAAGGCTCACTCTGAAATGATATAGGATTGCGTTTTCGTTGAGGGCAATCTCGTCTCCAAAGTAATAGGCGTTCACCGAATCGGGAATTCTAAGATAAGTGCTTAGGTTTTCGGTCACTTTGGGTAGAGTATTTTCTCCGTTCTTAGTCGACATCATCGAGCTCACATTATACACATTGCGTAACACCACTTTGCACCCACTTTGGGCATCTTCTTGATATGTAGCAGCTTCTTGGGTCATCAAAAAAGTGCCGTCCGATATTTTATACAGATCAAATGTTCCAGTTAAGTTCATTATTGAAATTGGTTTTGGTTATTTGAATATTTATATCATTGCCCAAAACTAATGGCATCATTGATCAAAAAGAAGAAACACACCTTATCGAAACCTTTCTTAAGTCAAATAAATTTATTGGATTAAAATATCGCAATGAGATCTCCCTGTTTGGCTCAGGTGGTTGCCAAGTTTGTAAACAACTTTCCAGGCTGGAAGTTATTATGATAAATTACAAGTTTATGGCTACTACATTCACCCTTACTGCTCCGCTCGAAAAAACCACCACTGGGTATCATTTTATTGTCATTCCAGAAGACATCGCCCAACAAGTAATCAAGGCAAAAAATAAACGGGTACGATGTCTTCTCAATGCCGAAACCGTGATACATTGTCAGTTGAATTTTTCTGTGGTGGAGGGATACAAAGTCAACATTAGTAAGCGGAAATTCAAAACATTGGGACTGGTGGCTGGTTCACAAGTGCAAGTACAAATTGCCCACGATGACAGCCTCTATCAGGCTCCTATGCCCGAAGAACTGCAAGAAGTACTGGATACCGACCCAGAGGGTTTTCAATGCTTCGAGGCCCTCACTCCTGGTAAACAACGCAGCATTATTTTTCGGGTAGCCTCGGGAAAGTCTATAGATACCCGCATTAACCGTTCGCTCAAAATGATCGAAAAACTTAAAATGGGCATTACCGATCTCAAAAAATTGACCTAACCAGTCGTCTTTGGGTAAACATAGAAAACTGACAAGTAGCGGTACTACTTGCCAGCCAATGGTTAATTAGGATTATATTTTATTGGTAGATCACTTTTTGGGTACTGATTTGATCACAAGTTTTGTTTATGTTGACTATACATCATTTCAAGGAATGAATGACTTATAACAAAGATAAGTAATCGAGTATCAAGATATGGCGGAGAATTCACCAAGCGTGGGAATTACATCGCCAATGGTGGATTTAACTTTACAAAGGATTGTCTTGGGCAGGCTATAGAAAGAAGAAAGCGGCAGGCGCAGAAAAGCAAGTAGTGAGTGAGAAGCAAACAAAAAGCCGGACAAAGCCCGGCCCTACATCTAAAAAAAACCAAAACTACTATTTACGATCTACCGAGAAGGAACCTTTCAAAAGGGTGGTTCCTTTGGCATTTTTGATATCTACTGTACCACAAACCTTCTCTTTGTCAAAATACGTGATTTCGCCTACTCCAGTAGGTTTGTTAAATAGGTAAGATTTGTCGCTTGTACTAAAATTGGCCGTAAAATTATCTCCCTTTCCAAAGCCTTCAGCACTGGCATCGTATTTACGGGCACCTATGGTGGTACCAGTTTTACCATTAAAACTCAGCGTAAGCATTAATTTGCCTTTTTCTTTAGGACGACTCACGTAACTTTTGCCTTTGCCAAAATTGGCCAATACAATGAAGACCGCGGGGTACTTTTGGTTTTTGGTTTGCATCTCGGTAGCCGTTACTTTGGCATACTCTACTTTAAAATCTTTTAAATCGAGGCCCTCTCCGGTAAACTCAAGTTTGGTGTCAGTACAACTGGTGGCATCGCCTGCACCTGTAGTCTGGTTATCTATGTTTGCAGTGGTTGTATGATTGGCATTGCTCTTATTGTCTTTTTTGCCGCTACCACAGGCCACTACTCCCACAATGATGGATATAAAAGCAAACATTGTAATTGATTTGAACATAATGGTAAGATTGATTCGTTAAGGTCAGTTTAATCATTGATAGTCGCCACCTACAATAGGTTAACAAAGGACAGGATGTTTTTAAAAATAAATTGCACAATGTGGTAGCCACTCCTTGATTTTTTGTTGTTCTACTTTAGAGATGGGGTTATTCTGTAACCAAAGCATTTTTAGGTTTTTCAATTGAACAACAGTTTCCGATCAGTGAGTAATTTGGTTTCCAGCTGCATAAAGGGCCCGCAAGTGAGTAAGTTTGTATACCACTTTTGGCAACGTTGTAAATGCATTATACGTCACGTAAAGTTGGGATAACTTAGACAACTGATACAACTCGGCAGGTAGATCTACTAATGAGTTCATCCCCAGACGTAATAGCTCAAGGTTGGATAAACAGGCAATCTCAACGGGCAAATATTCTAATAGATTATTATCCAGGTTGAGAGATTTAAGCTGCTTTAGTCCATTAATACTGGAAGGTAATGTGCGCAGCCGATTTTGGTTAAGCTTAAGTTCTTCTAAACAAGTGAGCCCTCCAATGGTTGCGGGTAGTTGAGTAAGCTGGTTTTGCGCTACCCCCAATCGCCGCAATGCCTTTAAATTACCAATCGTGGCTGGCAGCTCAGTAAGCTGATTGTTTCCCAAATATAAAAACTGCAATTTTTTCAAATTCCCTATCTCAGGCGCAATATAAGTCAAGCGATTGGCACGTATCTGTAGATAAGTGAGTTGAGAGAGGGAGTCAATGGCAGGTGGAAGGTGAGTGAGTTGGTTCTCAAATAAGTCTAAACTCGTGAGATGAGTCAGTTGAGCCAGTACCTCAGTAGGTAATTCTGAAACAACTTTGTACACATGCCATCTTAATGAAGGTTTCTGCAAGATTTCGCCCACTGCTTGAATGTCACGAACTGTAAGTAAGTCTTTGTGCTTGCCATAAAAAGTACGATACAACAAGCGATAATTGTCTACAATGGCTTGCAATTCAGG
The DNA here is from genome assembly GCA_937899305.1 of uncultured Cytophagaceae bacterium. Taxonomy (GTDB): domain Bacteria; phylum Bacteroidota; class Bacteroidia; order Cytophagales; family Microscillaceae; genus Microscilla. Next base: position 1,372 of record CALDJV010000098.1, on the reverse strand, counting down.
CATCCCCTTGGCCATTTCTAAGGCCAGACCAACGTGGGCATCTTGCTCCGAATGGAATAACCTCCGAAAGTTTCTTTGATTTATCGAGTCGTTTTGCATGAATTTATCATCAAAAGTGGACCATTTCTCCTAAAAAAACTGTGAAACCTGGTGACAGGCAAATGTATTCTTAAAACTGGATGCATCTACAAAACAATCTACTATTATGAATCACCCTGAATCAAACTAATTGCAATGACTTACCAGGAACAATCAAATATTACTGAGTTACTCCAACTCCTATCTGAGGATGATTCTGGAGGATATCAACAAGTTTTTTCGCAAGTATACAAGCAACTACATCAAATCGCTCAAAATATAAGCTCATTTTTATTGGTCTGGGAAGGATCTTTTTCAGTGATTTTCAAGGAAAGTTATTTTTTGAACTAAAAAATTAGTTTTTTAATTAAACTTTTAGTTTATTTGTAACGTAAAGAAAAACAAAGCACTTAACAACTCACAATCAAGGGCTTATTTTTTTGACCCAAATTAACTAATAAATTAGTTAATCAACTATAAGACACGTTTGAACAAATACTGATACGATATGGAAACTAAGAAAAATGCCCAAGTAGATTTACACAAGAAAAAAGGATTGTTCTTTTCGATTGGCCTCATGCTTACCTGCATGATGATCATTTCAGCTTTTGAGTGGAAGTCATACACTGAAGTTACCAAGGTTGAAATTCAGAATGAGGAAGTCATTGAAGAAATGATTGAAATTCCAATTACCGAAGTGAAGCCACCACCCAAACCGATCATTGATCAACCCGAGGTAATAGAAGTACCTAACGAAGACGAACTCGACGAAGAACTTGATTTCAACATTGATGTGGAAATCAAGGACATCATAACTACCACAAAAGTGGCCAAGACTAAGAAAAAAGCCCCTATCAAAATCATAGAAGAAAAAGAGGAAAAAATATTTCTTATTTCAGAAACCAACGCTATGCCTAAAGATGGTTTTGCGGCCTTTTATAAAAACATAAGCAAGCAGTTGAATTACCCTACTCAAGCGCGCAGAATGAACATCGAAGGCAAAGTGATTTTACAGTTTGTAGTAGAAAAAGACGGAAGTCTGACCGATATCAAGGTAATTAGAAGTATTGGAGGTGGTTGCGACGAAGAAGCAGTACGGGTACTGAAAAAAGCACCTAAATGGAACCCAGGCAAACAACGTGGTAATGCTGTAAGAGTGCGAAGAACCATCCCAATTAAGTTTGCTTTGCGATAGGAAACTTTAGAATTGTTCCGCCTTCGGCTTATTGTTGAATTGTTACATTGTTCCGCTGCGCTCATTGTTAAATGGCTTCGCGAAGCGACATATTATTTT
>CALDJV010000097.1 GCA_937899305.1 uncultured Cytophagaceae bacterium | reverse complement strand
ATCCCTAAGTAGTGCAAGAATATGGTTAGTGAAGAGTTTCGAACTGGCAAAAGAGTATAAGAATACCTCAACACTTGCGGTAACATATCTGAATTTGGGACTCTTGGAAAAAAAAGAAAAAAGATACCAAAACTCAATTGATTATTTCATTAAGAGTAAGGAATTATCTAGTGCGATATCGGACCGTCACACGAAAAAAGACGCATTGGAAAACTTAAGCTATGCATATTCTAAACTTGGAGATTATGCGATGTCATTCAAATATTTTAACCGCTACAAGAGAATCAATGATTCTCTTGAGACCAGTTTCCGTCAGGCTATAGAAATTAAAGACAAATACGAAGAAGAAAAAAAGAAACGGGAACTAGCCGAAAAGGATACCGAGATTCAAAAAGGGAAAGTGATACAACAAACCCTACTCAATTACATTCTAGGCATTGGTTTGTTGTTGTCCCTCATTGTGGTGTTGGCCATGGTAAGGACTTACCAGGATAGACGTAAAGTACGGAAAAAACAGCAAAAAATCGATGATTTACTCCACGAACAGGAATTTTTGGCCTTGAGCAAGATGTTAGAAGGCCAAGAACAAGAGCGCAACCGGGTGGCCCAGGATCTCCACGACCGCTTGGGAGGCATTTTGTCGGTGCTCAAAATCCGTTTTGCCAGTTTACGCCAATTCTTATCTGCCCAGAATCAGCCAGCTTCTACCCCTTACCAACAAGCCCAGGACCTGATTGAGGAAGCCGTGACCAGTGTACGGGCCATTGCCCACGATATGTCTTCCAAGGCCCTGGAAAGGTTTGGCCTCATTCCGGCGCTAAAAGATTTAAAGACTCATATTGAAAGTTCACGAACCTTAGAAGTGGACTTAATTGCTACTGGTTTTGACAATCGTCGTCTACTTGCCAAATACGAGGCCCAAGCCTATCGTATCATTCAAGAGTTGATGAGTAACATCCTGAAACATGCTCAAGCCAGTGAGGTAGAAGTGCAATTGATCTGGAAGGAAGGGAACTTGTTTATTGGAGTAGAAGATGATGGAAAAGGCTTTGACGTAGAAAAAGCCCTGCGAAAAAGTGGACTAGGCTTGGGAAGTTTGCAATCCAGGGTGAAAGCCCTTGAAGGAGAGTACAAGATAGACTCTAGCGAAGGAAATGGGACCAGAGTAATGATAGATATTCCTTTGAATTATCTGGAAGAATCCTCCAAAGAATTAGCAACATAAAAACCAAATATGCAATGAAACACCAAAATAAGACCAACGAAAAAAAAATTAAAATTGTATTGGCCGACGACCACAACATTGTGTTGGATGGTCTCAAATCGCTTATTAGGGAAACCCCTGACATTGAGGTGATTGGAGCTGCTCATAATGGCAACGAAGCCTTGCAAATCATCAGCCTGAATCGCTCGGAAATAGACATTGCAGTGCTCGATATAGAGATGCCGGTGATGGATGGCTTGGAAACCACCCGCCGAATTCTGGCCGATTTCCCAAAGATCAAAGTGTTGATCCTTACCATGCACGAAAAAGACTCTTTTATTCAGGAAATCGTGAAGGCAGGCGCTTCGGGCTACATTCTCAAAGACCATAGTAGTAACGAGCTGGTCAATGCCTTGCGAACAATTGATGCCGGGCAAGACTACTTCAGCAATCGGGTGAAAGATGTGATTTTTAAAAGTTTGCAAAACAAAGAAAAAAGTAACCAAGAAATTAAATTGACCAAGCGGGAAAAGGAAGTATTGCGCTTGATTGGCCGTAGCTTTAGCAGCAAAGAAATGGCCAGCGAACTCAATGTAGCTCCTTCTACCATCGAAACCCACGTCCGCAACTTGTTTGATAAACTAGGCGCTAAAAACCGGATGGATTTGGTACGCTATGCCATCAACAATGGTTATTTAGACAATGATGCTTTTAGTCATTCATAATAACTAGTTTTAGTGAGTTGAGAATCCCCAGTTTCTGGGGATTTTTCTACAAAAGTTCTAAACACCCTGTCGATTTGAACTTCTTTGCATAATCTTTAGGAGTCATTTTTTTCTTATCCTTTTCTTGGGTAGGTACTTTTAGAGCGAGGCATTTTTTAGCGACTTCCACCAGGTTAAGTTTGGCGGCCAAGTGCAGTAAATTTCTATTTTGTTTGTCCTTCATAGCTGGGTCTAAGCCCAAGTCCATTAGCTCAAGGATGATGTTTTCTTCGTATGACTCGAGTCGTTTCTTTTTGGTAATGTTTTCTCCCAAATAAGTCAAAGGTTTTAGTTTCAAGTCATTCAATCGCTCAAAACTTTCTCCTTTTTCAAGCAGAAGCTTTAGTTTTGCCAATGAATGCTCACTTACGGCTTGATTTATCCCGATGATTCTGGTGAGCAAAATTTGACTGGCAAACAATCCCGAGTTTGTCGGTTCCAAACCATCTACCCCATGTGCTAGTAAACTTGAAAAGATTTCTACCTCACCAAAACCAGCGGCCTCATGCAAAACATTCCTCCCTTTGTCATTTTTCACCTGAATTTGGGCCCCTTTCTCGATGAGGTAATCTATCATTGCTTTGGTTCCTCGGGTGGCCGCATGAAACAAAGGTGTTCCCCAACCTGATGGAGCATTATAATTGAGGTCTGCTCCTTTTTCAATTAAAAAATCAATCACGGCAAAAGCATCGTCTTTACATTCAGTGGCATAATGCAATGCGGATAAACCATTTGCAAAAAATGAGTGATTGGTGGTGGCATTGACTACGTCGATCTCTTGTTCTATGGCCATTTCTAAAAGCCAAATATACCCTTGCTGCGCAGCTGTACACGCCAGTACTCCTGGGTCTTCCAGGGTAATGTCAAGCCCGTATTCCAGAAATAATTTTAACAATGCTTCATTTTCACTTTGAATAAGCATGTGCGCCACACTCATGTCGTTACTGGCCTGATTGGGATTGAGACCATTTTCTAATAAAAAACGAATCGTGGAAAGTGCGATTTGTGAGTTACTCCTTCTGCGTCTTTTGGCGCATTTGTAAGCAAGAAAATGATCATATGGATCTCTGTAATCGTTGAGGTTGACTCCTTGGCCCAACAATGATTGGATAAAGGTAATGTCATTGTTTTGGACCGCAGTCAGGAGGGCTTCATGATCAAAGGTAGGCTTGGTGATTTGTTTGGCGTGCTTCTTTTCGTATCCAAAGTCAGTATCGTAATTTTGATATTGTAGCACATAGCCTTTAGCTTGCTTTGACTTTATTTTTTTTAGGGCAGTTTCTTCAGAAAGAATAAACGGAAAGTCTTTTTTTCCAGGATTGCCCACTTTTCCATAATGCACGATCCATTTTCCTGCATCATCTAAATACAAGTGATAAAATTTATGAGTGGCATCGCTTTTATGTTCCAAATACCAAGAGGCCCCCCATAGATCACAACTGGCGGTTTCCCAAACATCTCCGACTTCCAGGTGTTCAATAAACTTTTCATCGGTTACTTCCATTTGGTACAATGCATTGGGAAGTATTTTTTCGGCATGAAAAGTATTGCTGGAAGTATCAAGGTAGTGCCAAGTGTCATTGGTAAATTCTGGGTGGATGGGGTAGTTCTGAAAATCACTCACTTGGAGATGTTTAATTGTTGTTTTGCCTTTTAAGTAAGTGTCTAAGGCAAAGTCTTCCGCTGAATTTGATTGGTCTAAGCTTTTATTTGTTTTGCTCCAATTACTTTTTAGCATCAAATACCCAAACCCGTGGGTTCGGGGTAAACTGATCCAATCAGAATAAATAAGGTAAACCCGGTAAGTAATGGTGGATTTTTGTTTGCCTAAAATTCTGATTCCATAAATAGATGATGACATGTATATCGTTTTTAGTTGTCAGGGTGAAATGGCCTGTATTGAAGTTTTGCCGGTTTCATTCCTAAAAAAAGTGGTAGCAAGATGGTAGTTACCCAAATAATAGTAAATACGAATAAAAACAAAAAATCAATCTATAACAATGCACTGGTTTAGCGTGCGTGTCCAGGAAGGAATTTGAGATAGACAGAGAGGAGAGAAAAAGGACTCAATAGGTTTCCTGAGTCCTTTTTAAAGGAATAATCTAATAATATTAAACTTCAAACAACCATCACTCCCTCCGCGACAACCTCACCTTAATCGTCTTGCTGTTCCAGTCTTCGGGTACAAAAGCTTCCGGGTTGTAATCTGCTGGACGTTTATCCTTGTCCTGGATGCCTTTTTGAGTCAACAAATGAGGCATGATTTCTTTGGTGCTCACGATTAGCTTGAAATAGAACACCTCTTCACCGTTGGGCAGTGGGATGAGGGTATCAGGATAAATCATCGGATCATTTGTTTTGGGAGCAGGTTCTTGTGTTACGAACCTAATCTCATAATCGGCTGAGAAGCCAAAAATAGTGTAGTATAACGTGTAAGGACTTGTATGATGCAATACCAAGTTATACCTTACTTTCCACAGCTTCTCCTCATCTTGATAATATTTTCCAGCCTTGGCTTGGATGCGGTAGGAGTGAAAGTCCTGGGTTTGGCCGTCTGGATTGGCCTGCCCACGATATTTTCCTTCCACCAAATACAAATCAAAATCTTCCGGCTCGATGATGCTTTTGGGGTTGGCAGTGTACAGTAGGGTTTCCCACTTGATAATTTTTTCCAATTTGTGAACTGCCTCTTTATAATCAGCATCATTTGCTATTGCTTGTTTGCTTTGATATTGTGACTGATTACGGTGAAAAATTTCGTAGCGATTGGCCTTGAACACGACCTTTAGAGGGGCATTGGGTGAATCGGAAAACTGTACATAAGGTGACATTGGGCTGGCCAGCGCGTACTTCAATTGATTTATGTGGTAATCACTCCCAATAATTTGTACCCCATACTTCTCAGTAAACAGATTGGTGGGTTTGGCCCAGCATTGGGTAACCCTGGCCAGCCTTTCGGGGTGGGTAAGCTCTAATGTACTTTGGTTGAGCCCAATATGACTGGCTTTGGCGTGGGTGAGTAGCGTATTTTGATGAGGGCCATCGTACAAAGCAAACTGCACATCTTGTTTGAATTTGGGCGTCAGTCGGGCGGCAAAACCAAAATCAGCTATCCATGCTTTGCCTTGTCGCCGGGTGGGATAAAGCTTGTCTTGGTGGCTAGGAGCATTCCCTTGTAAAAAATGGTCATCCACTTGAAATCCACCACGTGGGTCAATTTGAGGAGTTTGTCGTGACTCAGGTTTTTGAAACTCAGCCTGGGTCAAATTGACGTTTACATGAGAATACAAGTTGGCGTAAGAGAGCTGAATACCGTATTGTTCAATGGCTTTTTCTAAATAATAAGTAAAGGCCCCTCTTTTTTGTTGAAGTTCCTTTACGTAAATTTCTTTGGAATATTGATCTCGTTTGCAACCCGCAAGTAAGACGTGCTTCTCATCAGGAATTTGGGGAACTTGCCCGGCTTGGACCAATTTTTCGTAGTAATTGTCCAAATAAGTACGATTAAAAGCGTAATCGGCCTCACTGGCTTTTACTTCCTTGTTAACCGATACTAGCTTTGAATCAGTACCATCGGGTACAACACGGGTGCCAGAACCCGAGTGGCAACAGTCCAGAATTACCACCATGTGGGCTTGTTTTTTCGCTACTTCTTCAATCAAAATGGCCTGCTCTTTATCTGCTAAGTCGGGCTCACCCAGTTCGCTTACCCGGCTATCGTGGCAAATCAGGGTTTCTTCAAGTGTGTAGAATTTATCGCTAATGTAGCGACGAAATGGCTCAGGAGTGGTTTGTCGCGACCCGTGCCCACTAAAGTAAAAAAGAGTCGTGGTATGGGCATCGGCCTGATCACGCAAATGGCTGCGAAACGTATCGATGATATTTTGGCGGGTGGCTTGTTCGTTGACCAAGGTTTTGATGTCTGGATTCAAATGGCCAAACTTACGCTCGAGCAAAACTTTCATAGCTTCTACATCATTGACACAGCCGCGTAGGTCAGTTACCCCATTTTTGTGGCTACGTTTGTCGTGCTCATTCACCCCAACCAGCAGGGCCTTGAGTTTTGTTATGGAAGGCATAAATATAAGATTTGATAAAAGTGAAAACTCGAGGATAACTTATAAGTGATGAGCACTTATGTTACACTCGGGACTGAAAATGAATAAGCCAAAATTAGGTGCTTAAGGAGGAGAATAGCTCCCCAATTTTGGGGATTTATGAGGGTGCGTTTATTCGTTAGTATTGTCTACTCGATCCACTGTTTTGAGGAGAAGTTGTGGGGTTTGGCCAGTAGGTTTCAGGAATTTAGGAAAAGTAGTTGCCAGGAGTTTGATTTTAGATAAAGCCTTGTATTATGCGCCAATTTCAATTTTATCGCCCAAAAACTTTGGTTGTTTATTAATCAGGTACAGATCGATAAAAACCTTGACTCGAGCCAATTTTTCCCGTAATTGGGTTTTAAATCCGGTATATAAATTCACATCTCGGGCATTGAATCCAATCGCCTTCATTCCGTAGTTAGAGGCAATGTACAAGGCTCGCTTGTTGTGAAAGGGCTGGGAAATAATGGTGACATTCTGCTGACCAAATACCTTTTTGCACCGCACTACCGAGTCTAAGGTTCGAAAACCTGCATAATCTAGTACAATGGCTTCACTCGGAACCCCTAGTTTTACCAAGGCATTGTGCATTTCGCGGGGTTCATTGTAGCTTTCAAAACCATTGTCCCCACTTACCAAAATGTACTTGATTTTACCTGCTTTGTACAAGGCATAGGCGGCTTGTATCCGGTATTTGAAATACAAATTGGGGCGGCCATCTCTGAGCCACTTGCTGGTACCCAGTACCAGTCCTACCTTATTGGCAGGTACTTGTTTCAAATTGCTGTACAATGAGGTTTTACATTTTTGCTCAATTTTCCAATTGCAAAACAAAATCAGTAATAGATTGGCTACAACGAACGCTGTCAATATAATCCCCAATATTTTTAATCGTTTCTTCAATGTGATATGTCAGGTCATGATGTGATCTGTAAAAATACAAAAACTACCTTGTTTTTCAAGCAATGTACAGCTACTAAAAATGACCCAAGGTATAGTAGAAGCATCCAATTGGTGGCCAAAGTTAATAATGATACCCTGCCAGTTTGCCAACAGGTTTTGTAATATTTTTAAAAAAATACTGTATTTTTACCTTAATGGAAGGTCTCAATTTCAACTTATTAAACATCATTACGCTTTTGGGTAGTGTGCAGGGTTTTTTGCTTTGCTTGCTATTTGTAAGCAGCAAGCGGTTTCATCGCACTTCCACTCGTTTTTTGGTATTGCTGGTATTTGCCATTTCGGCTACCAACTTCATTAGCTCTCTCAACGACATCGAACTGCAACAAATCTACCCGCTCGTGGGACTCTGTTCCAATTCCTGGTCGTTTCTCATTCCTTTTGCCCTCTATTATTTCGTTCAGTTTCTGCTCGAGCCCACTTATCGTTTCCAAAAAATAGATTACATCGTTGCGGTTTTAAGCAGCAGTCAGTTGATGTTTCAGTTGTTTGAGATTGGGTGGTATTGGTTGGCTGCCGACGAGGTGATGCGTTACACCAAAACGATCTACGTGGTGGACCGAACTACCGAGACTTTAGGGCTTTTTTATTGCTTGATCGTGATTGTACTGATATTGAAAAAACTTAAAAAATATAAAAAACACGCTTCTGGTATTCAAGAAAAAAGCATTCGTTGGCTCAAAAGAACTTTTGTACCCATTGGTATACTTTGGGTCCTATGGGCCATTCCACTGGGTATTCAGCTTTTGGCTAACAATCCACAAAACGGATTATTTTATCCATTAAAATTGGGTATGGCGCTCATTATTTATTGGCTAGGTTATTCTATTTACATTTACCGAGACTTATGGGAAACTACTTCGGCCCACGACACAACGCCTGATACCAAACCCACCAAAAATATCGAGTTGTCGAGCAAGACTGAAGCACACTACCAGAAATTGCTTAAAATGGTGCAGGAAGAAAAACTTTACCAAAACGCAGAGCTTAACATGACCTTGTTGGCCGAAAAAACTGGTTTGAGTAACGGCTATTTATCGCAAATCATCAACCAAAAAGAAGGCAAAAACTTCTTCGATTTTATCAACTACTATCGGGTAGAAGAAGTAAAGCAAAAACTAAACGATGCCGCATTTGATCATTACAGTATTTTAGGCATTGCATTAGAGGCGGGTTTCAAATCCAAATCGACCTTCAATGCGGTGTTCAAAAAATTTACTGGCCAAACCCCCTCCAAATTCCGCAAAGAACTTCAAAATAGTTAATATCAAAAGTCCGAATTCCTTAAGTACAGGTATTCGGACTTATAAAATAGGTCTCAATGGCTCCAATCTGATCTTTTCAGACGATCGAAGGATAGATTTTGATGAGTATTGTATAGTTGATACTGTTCAACCATACCATTACAACATTATCATATAACCTTTTAAATCATCTAAAAATGATCGACTTTTTGCAATATTGGCTTCGAGAAGCCTGGTCCAATGTCGTTGAATACTTTACTTATGCGGGCATTGTCTTTTTAGCATTTTACATCCTCCTCAAAAAGCCTTTTTGGTTTCGTAAAATCCAAAAAAAACTCCCCAAGGTGACGGATTATGGGCGGGATATTTTTTACTCCATGCTCGCCATTGCCATTTTTGCCACGGTATCTATGTTTACCTTCTACATTTTTGCCCAGTACAACAACACTTACAATGACCTGAGTACTTATGGCTGGACTTACTATGTGTTTTCCTGGGTGTGGATGTTTATACTGCACGATACTTATTTTTATTGGATGCACCGCCTGATGCATCATCCTAGATTATTCAAGCGGGTACATTTGGTACACCACCGTTCTACCAATCCCACTCCCTGGACTGCATACGCCTTTCACCCACTAGAAGCTACCCTCGAGGCCCTCATTATGCCTTTGATGGCCTTTACTTTGCCGTTGCATGGGGCAGCTACTGGAGCCTTTTTCTTGTTCCAAATCATCTACAATATCTATGGGCATCTGGGCTTTGAACTGTACCCCAAAAATTTTCATAAAACTTGGATAGGGCATTGGGTCAATACTTCGGTAGCCCACAATCAACACCATAAACAATTTAGGGGCAATTATGGGCTGTATTTTTTGTTTTGGGATAGAATGATGGGAACCATGTGCAACAACTACGACGAAACCTACGAGCAAACTACTGAAACTTCTTTGCTCTAACGAAAAAACATTTACGACCAGCATTGCTTTTTGTGTATAAATTCAATGACTAAAAAACCAGTCGGTGTTTCTCCGACTGGTTTTTATTTTGAGAGTATGTTTAAATTTTGTCTTCGAGGGTAAAAATGATGGATTTTTTGTGCTGATGAAGCATATTTTTAAAGGAATAGCCAAAGCTATTGCTGCAAAAATTGCTAAAATCAGGGCGTAAAAGCCACTTTTTTAGCCCAGATTATAATTTTTAAACATACTCTGATAACAAATACTTTTGATTGACAAATTAATCTTCTTTGTCGAGGGTATTTTCCGGAAGATCCTCTCCCAACAATTCCTTGATGTCTTCCTCGTCTAAAAGATTGAAACCACGTAATCCTATATTTGCGGCGTGGGCTTTTTTAGTTTCATTTGTTTTTGTGGAAGTAATTTTAGTCTTGGCCATGAGGTTATTAGATTTTAAAGAGCAATTAAGGGAGTATCTAAAAAATAAGGTACCTGTTTTTAAGACGGGTAGATTATTTCTGGTTTACTCCTTTAGTAAAACTATATAAATAACCTAATCCATTTGACTTATCTCTGACCGCTATAC
>CALDJV010000096.1 GCA_937899305.1 uncultured Cytophagaceae bacterium | reverse complement strand
GCTATTGGAGCTATTAACAGTTTTATAAAATAGAAGGGGGCGAACATGTTGAATACTTCACCGTGATTTTAATCAAATTTGATTGCTGGTTATTGGTTAATTATGAATTTAAAAATAATTTAACCACACTTTGAGGCGTAAAACCAAAATCCTTTATAAAGCGCGTACGCAGTTTTGATATCAGTCACTGGTTTACAATGAATCACCTCTTATACATACGCTTGAATCGGCTATGGACTATAGACTGAATGCGGTGGACTATTTATCTAAAAACCTGATACAAAATAGATTATAAAATAGACGATAAACAAGCTTTTAGGAGGGGTTTTGACTTTGGTAAATAGGGGGGACTCAAACCAAAAAAAACTTGCCTTTGAGGAAGCTACATTTATGTATACTTAGATTGATTATATATAATCCAGGGCTGAATGAGGCAGACAATGAGTAAACCTTGGTTTAGAATGCATTAGAGGGGATTTGATAATTTGAACTTTATTTACCTGAATTTAGACTGATTACAGATATGCCGTAGAGATGGTTTGTTTAAAACTTATAGAATACCTTTGAGTTATAGTATTAAAACAAGGTTACCCAAATAACGGTAAATTGTATTTTTTGACACTAAACCTTAAACAACGATGAAAGATTTAGTAAGATTAAAAACCTCGTTAACCGAGGAGATGGAACAGATTCTAAATGACCAAATAAAAATAGAAAGTAACTCATCTGCCAAATATTTAGCAATGGCTTCTTGGTGTGGAGAAAAAGGTTTTGAAAATGCAACTACTTTTTTCTTGACTCAGGCCGACGAAGAGCGTGCGCACATGCTGAAAATTTTTAACTATGTTCTCGAGCGTGGTGGAAAAGCGGTTTCTCCAGAGGTATCTAACATACGTCACGAGTATGATTCATTGCGTGAATTGTGTGAAACAGCTTTGGAACAAGAAATCAGTGTGACCAACTCAATCAATCGTATTGTAGAAGCAGCACGTAAAACCAATGATTATGCAACCGACAACTTTATGCAATGGTTTGTAAGCGAACAAATCGAAGAAGAAGCGATTGCTCGCCGTGTTGTAGAATTATTTGACATTATTGGTGAAGAAGGAATAGGACTATTCACGATTGACAAACAAATAGGCAAAGTTCGCGGCGCCTATGCTGCCGAATAATTGATAATCTATTGTAAACTAATGTAAATTTATTTTGAAAAGCTCCTTTTAACCAAGGAGCTTTTCTTGCTATTTCTGAATTTAATTTTCTATCAAGTAATATTTTATTGTTCCGCTTCGCTCATTGCTCTATTGTTAGTTCCTTCGGCTTCGCTCAGGACTTCGGGTTGCGCGAGACGATGATTTATTGCTAGTTCCTTCGGCTTCGCTCAGGACTAAAGGTTCCGCTTCGCTTATTGTTGCATTGTTAAAGCTCTCCTGACGAAGGAAGGATCTTGCGCGAGGCGTCGCAAACTATGGACTATCGACTAAATAAGACTACTAACTACGATCTACCAACTCCTAACTAAAAAACTGTGGACTATGGACCGTCGATTGTGGACTAAAAAAACTACCAACTCCTAACAAAAAAAAACTTGATTATTTCGATGCCTTGATGGCTTTCTTAAAAAGCTTTTCAACTTTGGTATCATCGGTTTGTCCGTACCATTTGTTTTTGGGCATGACCCCTACCAATGGCGCCATTTTGCAATGTCCGGTACATTGTAAGCGCATCACCTGCACCTCGTCTTTCATCCCTTCTTTTCTGACCATTCCTCGGAGGTTTTTATAGTGCGCATTGCCCCCTTTACTTCCACATTTTTTTCCGGTGCATACCAGGAAAGTTTTCTTAGGAAGCTTCATTTTACTACTCATATTGTCTCAAATTATAATAGATGATTGTGCAGTCTGTTTGGGTAATGCGTTGTTTGATAAGTCTGCAACCCTCGTTGAAATGCACCTGCTGGCGGCAAAAATACAGCTTATTGTCCATAATCATGCAATGAAGGCCCTCATTTCCTTTTGAGGAGGTGATCACTTTGTGAATAGAATAGCGTTAAATAAAGGCTACCAACCTTATCGGTGTGTTTATCCGTTTAGAGGGATAAATGTATGGTTTACTACATCAAACTTCTTGAAAATCAAAGCATGAAAAATCGTATCAATGGTGTTTTACTAATGGTTTTGCTGATAGTGTTCAACTTTACTTCGTTTGGTATAAGGGCCCAATCGCCTTCTGGAATTATCCCGGAAGATTTGGCGTTTGGAACATTTCGAGTATTGCTTTCCAACGATCGGGTGACCAATTACCAAGTGGGACAGCGGTTTGTAGCAGAGCAAAAAATAAGGGTGCGATCTAGTCGGTATGTAGCATTGATTCATCGAAACGGGGGCATTATTGAGATCAATAAAGGTGGAATATATCGTGTACAAGATCTGCAGGAGCAATTGCTGCAATATCAAAAACAACAACAGAAAAAACAGGTGACTTTGGCGATTCACAACGAGCAAAGACACTATTATTTGGAGGCGATGTATCCTGCTGGACTTCCAGTATATCGCTGTAAATTTCATCAACTTCGTTTTCTGATGCCCCACAAGTCCAGTACATTCAACCCCAAAATTCGGGTGGCCTGGAAACCAAATGCCAAAAATAGACCAGAACAGTACAAGTTGACGGTCATGAATTTGTTTGAAGATACACTGGCTACGTATTACACTAAACAGACGAGTCAGATGATCGACCTAAGTGCTTATCGTCAGTATAAAGATACGAAATTCTTTTTGCTGAAAATAGAACAAGGTCCCAAGGATGCCGAGAAAATAGCGTTGAGTTGTCCACCCGAACATATTACTCAACAGGATTTGACTCAATTCTACCAAGCAAACAAGCAGCAAAACCAAGGAAAAGAAATGCAGCAATTGTTATTAGAGGTGTTTTTTTTGAAAAAACATGGTTTATTGTTATTGGCTCGAGATGCTTTTCAGCGGCTCCTCAAAAAGTACCCTCAGCGTAAGATGCTACGCCGAGGTTTTGTACAGTTTGAGTTTGAGGCCGGGTTTAGAGAGAGTTTTGTTCATTTGCGATCATTGAAAATAGGTGAAAAATCAATATTTGATCGTTGAAGGAATACTATCTGATTGATAGATTTGTAAATTGTAGTTTATATCCGAAAAATAGAGCAAAATGATCCCTAATAACGAATAAAAAAGAGAAAAAAAGAATTGTTTGATTGTGCTGTTTTTCCATAGTTTATCAGTATTTTAGAATAGTAAATTACTTTGCAAAATTGGCTTAACGATCATTCATTACCTCATATGGACAACAGCAACATACAGGCATATTTTCAGAAAATGCTGGAGATCAAAAATCAACGCAAAGACCTCAGTGAGCAGGAACTCAAGGAAATTGCCCTTGATTTGGGAATGTCAGAAGCAGAATGGCAAGCAGTACAACAGGTAGGGCGTGGGCATATAGATCGGGGATACAACTTTTTGGAGCATAATAATCAAGAAGATGCCTTTAAAGAATTTCAGCAGGCATTGGTCGTTTTTCCTGATGATGCGGAGGCGCTGTATGGCCTAGCCCGTATTCATGAGTTGCGCTTTTTGGAGAAACGTCAAGCAGTTGAGAAAACCGAGGCTTTGACATTGGCCCGTCAAGCCTTACAATCGGCACCAGCGCATCACGATGCAGCCCGACTCATCAGTGAACTTAAGAACTTAAAGCCAATTACTACTTGGCAAAAAATGCGCAAGCCAATTGTTTCGTTGTTGTTCATTGCATTGGTAGTTGTGGTTGGGTATCAATTCAAGAGTCAACTTTCCTCCGAAATACAACATTTCAAAGCCATGTTTCAAGCCCGCAAAGGAGCCAAATTTGTATTACAAAAGGTATATTTTGAATCGGGGAGTACTGAGTTACACGATCAAAAATCGGAACAGGAACTGAAGCGCCTGATCAAATTTTTGAAAGAACATCCTAAAGTAAAAGGGGAAATAGCGGGCCATACCGACAATACCGGATCAGCAGCCACCAATTTGAATATTTCTACCCAACGGGCTTTGGCGGTGTATCAGTACCTCATTCAGAACGGAGCAAATGCAGCCCAGTTATCTTATCGGGGGTATGGTGCTGCTCAAACCAAGTTTATGAACAACAACCCAGTAAATCGACGTAAAAACCGCCGCATTGAGTTCAAAATTTTACAGATAAAATGATATCCCTGATAGCAGTAGAGTCAAATGCTTTTTTTACCGCTTAAATCTTACCTGTGGTACGCTAAGTAATTCGTGAAAAATAAAGTTTCGTTTTGACTTCAAGTTGAGGGTTCGTCTTTGGTCCACAGTCGATAGTCCATAGTCCACAGACGACTATTTTTGATTCACTAGGTGGTTGTTTCCAACTTGTGAAATCGAAAGGTTATTTTTTCAACTTTGCTAAATCATGTTATATTTAGATAGTATAGAAAATAAAAGACAATCGAAGTCATAGAATAAACTGATCTAATCTCTGTTCGGTGCCATACCAGTCAGGCATTTTTGGATGGATTACCGAGCGCTCAAAAAAAATAATACCTATGAATTGGAGAACGCTATTATTGTTACCTACAATCATTCTTACCCTTTTTGCAAATACCCAGGCCCAAACGGGCGCTTTGTATGTACGACACTATGGCACGCCCATTACTCATTTGACGAATCAGAATCGGGCATTTGCTACCACCGATCAAGGTACCATCATGATTGCCAATGCCCAGGGGGCGCTTCATTACAATGGCGAAAACTGGAAACTGCTGGATACCAAGGCTACATTGTATGCACTGTTGGCCGATAGCAATCGGGTATATACCGGAGGGCGATCGAGTTTTGGGTATTTAGAACGGCAAAAGAACGGAGTATATCAGTATGTCAATCTGACGAAATCGGATAAAAAGATGCCTGTGGTAAAAGGAAATTTTTGGTTGATTGGGAGCAACGAACAGCAAGTGTATTTTTTGAGCGAACGACTCTTGATACAATTTGACAAGAAACAGGGTAAAATAACTCGGTTTTGGGAAGCAAAAAAAGGGGCTCCCTATACTGGATTGGTGGTGTGGAAAAAGCAAGTATTTGTAAATATCAAAGGCAAGGGATTGCATCAGTTGGTCAATGGGACCTTCAAATTATTTACCCAAGGAGGCTTTCTCAAAGATGTTCGGATGACCTCGGTATTTACATCTAAATATTTGCCCTTCTTTACCGCAGACAACAATTTTTTATACCGTTTCGATGGCACTATTTGGCGTAAAGTACCCATTAAAGACCAAGAATATTTAGGGAAACATACTTTGACTACAGGAAGTATTTCTAACGATCGTTACGTTGCTTTAGGTACTCTAGATGGCGGTATAGTATTGGTAGATATCTATGAAAAAACCAAAACGTTGCACATTATCAACAACCAAACTGGACTACCAGATGATGAAATACTGTCGATTGGGTACGACAAACAAGTGGGTTTGTGGATTGCCCACCCCTTGGGCATTTCTCGGGCCGCTTTCCATCTCCCTGTCCGGAGTTTTCAACATTATCCAGGACTGGTAGGGAACCTCACTACAGTGACTCGCTGGCAAGGACAGCTGTATGTAGCCACGACTGAAGGGGTGTTTTATTTACAAAAAACTAAAAATTACCAGGATTTGGTAAAGTATGTAACCACCGAGGAAGACAATACGGTAGCCAAAGAACCCGTAGTGACCAAAATTATCAAAGAAAAGGGGGGAGGCACTGTGGTAGGGAATTTTCTCAATAAGGCTTTTGGCAAGAAAAAAGAACAGGTGGTCATTATTCAAAAACCCAGAGTAACCCGAAAGAAGAAGGTAAAAACCAAAAAAACTACCGAACGTTTGCTACAGCAGCAAATCTATGCCCTCAAGTCGTTCCCTTACTTTTTTCAGAAAATAAATGGTTTTGAAGGCAAAGTAAATCGCTTGCTTGCCTTACCCAACCAGCTTTTGATTGGCAGTAGCCAAGGGTTGTATCAATATCAAAACAACGCCATTACCCAGGTTTTACCCAATGTATACATCAATCAGTTGAAACTAAACAACAATACCTTGAACGTAGCCACCAATAGTGGCCTGAAACGATTGAAAAAGGTTGGAAATGACTGGGAAGTGATGACTGATTTTAACAAAGTAAATACCCCAGTATATTCATTGGCTCAAATTGGTCAACAGATTTGGCTGGGAGGCGAAAACCAGGTAATCAAGGTGACATTGAATGCGCAAGGGGGGTACCAAGGGAAGCAGCAATATACGTTGCCTCAGTATTATCTTGAGAAAGTGCAGCTGACTGTGATGGAGCAAAAACCGATATTGTTTTTATCAGATGGCTTGTATCGTTTGGTTACCAAGACGAATAAATTTGAGAAAGATACTTTGACCAAAGTCGAGCGTTTGCCTTACCAAACAATGCTGGGGCAACGGAATGAAATATGGACTGACATTCAGCGAAAGTGGGTAAGCATGCCACAGAAGAAAGAGGTAGTGTACCTGTCTTTGTTTGGCAAAATAGACGATATTTATCAGGACGAGAAGCAAAGTCAGTTATGGGTAGTACACCAAAACTTTTTGCATAGCATTCCAGATTCGGCCAATACGCGTAAAGCCAAACCAATGGAAATATTGATTCATAGCGCGACCAATCTTCGAAATAAAGTGTTGCCACTAGATAAAGTTCGGCTAAAACAAGGAAGCAAGGCCTATGGCTTAAAAATCAAATTGAGTTTGCCTTATTATTTAGATGAAAATTCGGTGGAGTATCGGTACCGGATCAAAGGGGTAACCCGTGGTTGGACTTCCTGGCAAAAATCTCCCGAGCTTTTTCTAAATACATTGCCTCGGGGAAAACACATACTAGAAATCAAAGCGCGTAATGGTTTGGGGCAGGAAAGTGCCATCAAGCAATTGAAAATACGAGTCATTCCTCCTTTTTGGAAAACCTGGTGGTTCTTTTTGATAGAAATTACCGTATTGATTGCTTTGTTGTTGGCTGCGGCATTGTCAAGCCGCTTTTCTAAGTTTGAGCGCTATTCTTACATTCTCACTTTTGTGACCATTATTACAGTATTCGAATTTGTAGTACTTTCGTTGGAGCCCTCAGTAGACAATTTTTCGGGGGGAGTACCCGTGTTAAAACTCGTAGTCAATATTCTTTTGGCCATTTCACTGAACCCCATTGAGCGACGTTTGGCCGCTTGGTTGAGCAAGAATAAATACAAAATGCACGCGTAATTGCTTGAGGTAGAATAAGAAAGGCCTGCCTGGTTTTGCAACCAGGCAGGCCTAAATTATCTAAAATAGATCTATTGAATTGTTTCCAAAATAGCATAACTCAAATGCTCAGTAGCTTGCACAAAAGCATAGTTTTCGTGTATGCTGGCACCTACCTTCTTTTTCTCCATTTCGGCTGTGAACGCCAGGTCTAGAGTACTGCATCCCAGTGCTTTGGCTCTTACTACCGACTGATACAAAATTTGTTTGTAGGTGTTGTGTTCCCGCACAAATTCGTAGTTGAGACCTACCAACATGGCATTGTACATAGTGCCATTTTTATGGCTAAACAATACTGCTACTGGATCATCGCTGCCTTTGAGATACAAACGAATGATGTCATAGTTGGGGTCATCATACATCATTTCAAATAGGGTATAAGGCAACTCAAATACGTTCATCTCGTGCGACTTGTCAAACACATTTTTATAAAGCTCAAAACAAGCCCTTTTTTCTAGTTCAGTCGTTGGTTTTTCGTAGCTTACTTCAAACCGATCGCTATGTTTTAAAATTTCTTTACGCAAACTATAGCGGTACTTACTGGTCAGGGTTTTTTGATACGCCTCATCGTCGGCCCAAGTCATGTGTTCTACTACACAGTTGTTAGGTAGTTTATAGTCAACCAAGCCTAATTCTAACATGGTGGTACGCAAAGCATCTTTAGTGTCTACACTGAATTCTCTCAACATCAACTTGGTTGCATTTTCTTGCTCTGCCACCTTTTGCATTTGTTGAATCAATTTCTCAAGCCCTTGTTGCCACTGAGGGTGGGCTTGATTGAGGTAGATAGATTGACCCATCGAAAACAATGACCCGGTCATGACTTGCTTGGAAGTAAGGTAGTAAGGATCAATTTTACGCATTTGCTCCACCTTTTCCGATACGTCGGCATCGGCAAACATATCGTCTTTTACCCAGCCACAAGAGAAAAAAGCCAATGATATTACTTCATTGTGGGCATCGGTTACTTTATGGAAATAAAACTGCGCATTGTCCTCTTTGAGCGAGTTATGAGAGAAGACTTTTTGCAGTTGCTGAATATTTTTATAAGAATGGCACCCTTCCTGACCTAGCAAGTGATCCCACTCATCGGCATTCATAGCGTCGATGCTCTGATGTATTTCTTCTTGGAGTGTTTGGGTGAATTCCTGAGCAGAAGGTTGATGCTGTTCAATCTCAATCTCAAAAGTAGGCAAACGAAAAACCCGGGCTACTTCGTGGGTACTGCTGCCTTCTTCCTGTAAGCCCAATACATAAGCGCGTTGCAGGTGATACAGCATATCGTCTATTTCTTGGTAAGTATGGTGGGCGGTCACCATAAAACGTACTCCACTTTTTTTCATAGGTACTGCCGGAAAAGCTGCCGTATTGAGGTAAAAGCCGTGTTCTTTCATTCGATTGTTGATATTGTAGGTAATCTTGGGTAACCCTACACAAATGAAAAACAGGGGTGTATCAGAGGGACAGTATTGAGGAAGTTTGAGGACTTCTAGCTTGCGGTTGATGTAATCAATTTTTTCTTTTAAGTCCTGTTGCAACTCGGTGAGCGTATCTTGTTGATGGAGTTTGGCTGATGCAAGGGCCGCCCCTAACATAGGGGGCTGAATGGGTCCGGAAAAAATCAAGGTACTGCCACAGTTTCTCACCTTATCGCGCATGGCTTGGTTGGGGAATACCATCAAACCACCTGCCGCAGCAAAAGATTTATTGAGCGAAGTGGCCAAAACCATTTTATCGTGGTGGGCTATTTGGCTACGTACGTATCCTATCCCGTTTTCGCCTGCCCAACCCATGCCGTGGGCATCATCTATGTATAGGTGAAATTGTTTGTAAGTATTGAGCATGCGTTCCAGCTCGCCAAGTGGGGCCACATCGCCGTACATAGAGTACACCCCATCGGCCAAATACCATATTTTCTTATGTTTGTTTTGGAGTTGTTTTATCTTATTTTCTAGGTCATCCATAGAGTTGTGCGGAATGACATAGATGGGTACTTTGCGGGCTTTCAGGATCTGAGTAGCCATTTGCACGCTAGAGTGTACTTGCAAATCCAAAATGATGGCATCTTCATCTTCTACAATGACGGGTAGGGTAGCCAGGTGGCCTAAGGTAGTACTGGCTGCGGCAATCAATGGTTTTTGGAAAATATTACCTAGTTCGGCTTCTACCTGATCATAAAGCCCAAGCGAAAGGTACATTCTGGAGGTAGAAAACTGGGTTCCGTAATTTTCTACGGCTGTTTTTACTCCTGCTTTCAAATCATCGTTGTATTCGAGACCTAGATAACTACAAGAACCAAAATTGGTTAAATGCTGATTGTCAATTGTAATTTGAACACCTGATATATCTTCATCTGAAGTAGATCGTTGTGCCAATCCTCGGCCTACTCCATCTATAATGATCTGATTTAAAGTCTCTATTCCTTTAGACATGTTGGATAATTGTTATTTTAAAAAAAGTTATAGTTTTGAAAACTTGGCAAAAGTCCATAAAAATGGCTTAAAGCCATTTTTAT
>CALDJV010000095.1 GCA_937899305.1 uncultured Cytophagaceae bacterium | reverse complement strand
GATTTTTTGGGCAATATGCCTCTTAATCAAAATGCTTGCCGCTCACTAATGAAATATTTTATATTTTTGGTAAAATAATCATACTTCATCACTATCAGTAGTTTGCAGTGGAAAGAAGTACTCGTGTTTTGGGAACTAAGTAGATGTGGAGATTTAGTGCCCAGAACACGAGATTGATCGTAATGGTAAACACCTATAACAAAATTTAAAAAATTCCTTTATGCAAAGTATTAGCATAGAACAAACCAACAAAACTCCGAAAGTTCACTTCGATGTAAAAAGAGGAATTTTAGAACTGGCTGGTATTTCTATTCCAGAAGATGCCGATAGTTTTTATACTCCTTTGCTTGAAGTAATCGAGGAGTATGTAGCAAATCCTCAAAATAAAGGAACAGTGGTTGTTTTTAAACTGGTGTATTTCAATACCAGTACTTCGGACTACTTGATGGGAATATTGAAAAAACTAAAAAAGCTGCAAAACAAGAAACATCCAATCACGGTAGAGTGGTATTACGAAGAAGAAGACGAGGACATGAAAGAGTTAGGAAACCACTTTAAAATTATCACTGAGTTGCCTTTTGAGTTTTATGCTCAAGAAGAAATCTCTTAAAACAAAAAAAGCCCAAAAATGGGCTATAAAGTTTTTAAGAAATGATTTGAGAATAAGTAAAACTACATAAAATGCCTTCGGTGAAAATTGAAGGCTTTATTTTTGGAATTTTTTTCTCAAATCTTCAATATACATCTTGAGTTCCTTTTTTTCTGACATCATATCATTCACCGTTTGAATGGCATGAATGACTGTGCTATGGTCACGTCCACCAAAATGATAACCAATTGATTTGAGCGAAAAGCCAGTATATTCTTTGGCGAAATACATGGCAATTTGTCGGGCAATTACAATTTCTTTTTTACGGGTTTTCGATTTGAGCATCTCTACACTTACCCCAAAATAATCTCCCACGTATTTTTGTACTTCGTCAATATTGATCTCACTGCTGTCGGTAGGTTGTACAATCTGTTGTACCGTTTGTTTGGCCAGATCCATTGTGATTTGACTCTGGTCCAAAGATGATTTGGCGATGAGCGACACAATGGCTCCTTCAAGCTCCCGTACGTTGCTATCTATGCTATGTGCCAAGTATTCCACCACTTTGGGCGAAATCTCAATGTCTTTGTTTTCTTCGCTTTGCAATATTTTGTGAATAATCGCGCTACGCGTCTCCAAATCAGGTTGTTTCAAGTCCGCGGTTAATCCCCATTTAAAACGGGACAACAATCGTTCTTGCAATCCTTTGAGCTCTTTAGGAGGGCAATCACTGGTCATAATGATTTGCTTGCCCGATTGATGCAAGTGATTGAAAATATTAAAGAATATTTCCTGGGTTTTTTCTTTTCCTGATAAAAACTGAACATCATCGATGGCCAAAATATCGGCTTGCATATAAAAGTCAGTAAAGCTCTGCAAATCATTATTCTTCAGGGCATCGATGAATTGATTCGTGAAGCGATCTGACGAAACATACAATATTTTTTTCTGACCATTTACCTGTACATAATTTCCTATGGCCTGAATGAGATGCGTTTTTCCTAATCCTACCCCACCATACAACATCAAAGGATTAAAAGAAGTAACCCCTGGTTTTTGGGCTACTGCCAAACCAGCCGAACGCGCCAAACGGTTACAATCTCCCTCAATGAAGCTCTCAAAAGTATAGCGAGGGTTAATCTGAAACGAATCCTTGAATAATGCATTCTCCTCAGGAGGAGTGTTTACTTTTTTGTTATTTGAGCTGCCATTGCTATTGAAGGACGGAACATTGGCATTGTTTTGAGCAGGTTTGGGCGTATATTGAGGGGCATTATTATTGGGTAAATAAGGCTTTTCCTGTTTTTCCATAATGATGGTATATTCCAGGCGACCTTCGGTACCCAACGAAGCATCTATAGCTTTTCGGAGCAAATGTACATAGTGTTCTTCCAACCATTCGTAAAAAAAGCGACTTGGGACTTGAATTGTCAACACATTGTCAACCAGTTTTAGAGGCCTGATTGGTTCAAACCAAGTAGTATAAGTTTGTTCTGCAATGTGGGTACGTATAACCTTAAGACAATTTTCCCATATAGTATAACAATCGTTTTGCACCGAGATAGAATCGTTTTCCATTAATTTTTAGAATACCCAATCGTACTAGGGGTGAATAAAGTAGTAAAAAAAAATATCAAATGAAAAATTCAGGTAACATTTGCCACCTAAATTATTTAACCAACAAAAAGAAAAACGTTGATAATGAGGTTTGTAGTAAAACTTGTAGCCTATTCAAATAAAGCCTCAGGGTTATAACGAATGTTGGTTCTTAATTATTCCAATCACCCCCCAAAACCTTACTGCGCTACTAATTTTAACATGTGTTGATCATTAGAAGTGCTTTGGGCTTACAAATATACAAAAATGAGAAGTAAGCAAACAAACCATACTTGGGTTAATTATGGAAAAAAGTGAAAACAACAAAGGCAAATCGTGGCCTTGGTGGCCTACGCATTCAACTCTTCTATCATATATTGAGGCGTTTTGTAATTGGTTTGCTGACCCATTTTTTTCAAAAAACGCACGTGCGAACCCAAGGCACTCCAAAAGGTAGTATTGTACAAATAGGGGAGGTTATGGTCTCGTGCAGTAGCCTCTACAATGGGCGCAATATCGCGATAATGAATGCTGCAAACATGAGGGAATAGGTGGTGTTCTACTTGAAGGTTGAGGCCACCCGTAAAAAACAGGGCTATTTTACTTTTTCGGGAAAAGTTGGCCGTAGTATAGAGCTGATGCACTGCCCAAGAGTTTTCTAAACTGCCTTGAGAGTCTGGTTGAGGAAAGTGGGTTTGTTCTACTACATGCGCCAACATAAAGATGAGGGCCAGGGTAATTCCGGCAAAAAAGTGCATGATTAAGAAACCCGTTACAACCAATTGCCAAGAGTCCTGCAACACCAATAAAGGAATCACCAAGAAGAACGTATAGTTCAGTATTTTATAGAAAAACAAGTAGAAATACTCCTTTGCGGGGTGTTGAGCGTGGTGGTAGTTTCCTACCTGATTTTTAAAAAACTTGATGTAGTCTTTGATGAAAACCCAAGAAAGCGTAGCGAGCCCATAGAACGGAAGAATGTAGATAAACTGGTATTGATGAATTTTTTTGAGCTTTTGAGTAGGGGATAAACGAATAATAGGAACAGACTCTATGTCTTCGTCAAAACCATCAATATTGGTATAAGTATGGTGGGCATTGTTATGCATTTTGCGCCACATGTAGGCGCTTGCTCCATTGATATTGAAAGTATGAGCCAGTAATTGATTGACCCATTTGCGAGAAGAGTAGGCGCCATGAATGGCATCATGCCCTACGTTTACACAAATAAAGGAAATAGAGAATCCAAGGATGATCCAGATAATCAAGTTGATTTCAAAAGTGAAATTACCTAATACCAATAAAAGGTAAGAACCCAGCCAAGTAGTGAAAAAAAACAAGGTTTTAAGGACCATAGCACGGTTGGCGTACTTTGAGATACCATTGTTTGTAAAGTGATGATCTACTCTTTTCCGAAGCTCTTGAACAAATTCGGCCTGAGAAAATGTATTGAATGTTGGTTTCATAAATATTTAAAATTAGACTTAGTAAAACTATATAAATAACCTGATCCATTTGACTCATCTCTCGTCGCTATACTTCTTCAAAAAATAGTTCCGTAGCTTTGGCTACGCAAA
>CALDJV010000094.1 GCA_937899305.1 uncultured Cytophagaceae bacterium | reverse complement strand
TGGGGGCCAGAATCATTACTTTGGCTCCCGGAGAAACCACCTTGGTAGCATTTGCGCTGGTAGCGGGCGCCAACCTCACCGAGTTGCAGTCTCGGGTTGCCCAAGCCAGTAGCCGTTTCCAGACCCGTTACACTAGTCCAACCCCTACTTTGCCTGCTGACCTGAAAACCTGCGGCCCAATTGGCGAAGTGACCTTGACCCCCAGCGGAGGAAGTAATTTTCGTTTTTATGATGAGGCTCCCACTCCCGGAGTAACTACTCCGATTGGCGAAGGGGCGAGTTTGCGGGTAGCCGACATCACGGCCAACCGTACGATCTATGTCACGAGTACCGATTCTTTGTTTGAGGGCAGTTCGGCCCCCGTCACCATTCGTTATTTGTACCCTTCGGTGGGTATTGATGACGGACTTCGAGAGCTGTGTGTAGATGGGGCCTTGACTTTGACGGCCTCATCCTCATCCTCGGCTTCGGGCACAGCTGGATTGAGTTACCAGTGGCAACGCGATGGAGAAAACATTGGAGACGATGCCGCCACCCTCTTGGTGACTACCCCAGGGACTTATCAGGTCACGGTGAGCGAAGAGGGTTGTACCCGCACTTCTGAAACGGTGACCATTACCCAAATAACGCCGCCAGTCATTACTCAAAATGGGGTAGATTTGGAGACCACTGCCACCGGAGCGCTGACTTACCAGTGGTTTTACAATGATTTGCCCCTGACGGGAGCCAATGAGGCTACTTTGACCCCCCGAGCCACCGGGGCTTACAAGGTAGCAGTAGGTTTTGGCAATGGTTGTGAGATCACAAGTGATGCTTTTCAGGTAGAGGTGACCAGTTTGAGTCCGGCACCCGCAAAACTACCTGGAGTAAGGGTGTATCCGGTTCCTAATTCCGGGACTTTTACCCTAGAGTTACCACAAAATGGCGGGAATCAAGGCTATGAGGTACAAATAATCGATTTTTCCGGGAAGGTATTGCTGGAAAATAGTTTTATCAACGGAGGTGCTCATCTGATCACCTTACCAGGGCACTGGCCTCGGGGCATTTACTTTTTAAAGGTGAGTAGTCGGGGTAAAAATTTAAAACAAGCCATCATCAAACTAGCGATTCAAAAATAATTTATGAAAGTGAAAATGTATTACAGATTCATTCTACATATCATCTTTTTAGTAAGTGTAACAAGGGCAATGGTATTGGCCCAAGGGAACACCCCTCCACCACCCGATACCGCCAAGGGCGCTCCTGCGGTAAAAATGCAGGCTCGAGCTTACCCCAATCATATCAAGTTACGCTGGGCCCCCAACAATCCCATTGTCTGGCAATATGCCAACCAGTACGGCTATCAAATAGAGAAATATTTGGTATATCAAAACGGGCAAATACTGGCCAAGCCGCGCAAGCTTGGTTTAGCCAAAAACAATTTGAAACCCCTACCGCTCAACGCCTGGGAGCAGGTAGTCAACGAAGTAGGCAAAAAGCAGGAGAATTATGCGTTGGTGGCGGCGCAGGCTTTGTACGGCAAGGCGTTTGGACTCACCACCGCGGGAAAAAATGTAAGCGACCTGAAAAAAATCATCAACCAGGTACGAGAGCAAGACATGCGTTTTGCCTACGCCCTGATGGCCAGCGACCATTGCTTGCCCGTAGCCAAGGCAAGTGGTTTGTACTTGAAAGATAATGTGGTTAAACAAGCCGAGAAGTATTTATACAAAGTGTACGTGAAGCTACCTGCCACCATCAACTACAAAATAGACACTGCTTATGTGTACACCGGGGTAGATGACTACGAGGCCTTGCCCAAACCCGTGGAGTTCAGCGCCACTTTTGGCAACCGTACCGTGATGCTGACCTGGAACCGCTGGTATTACGAACGGTTTTATGTAGGCTACTGGGTAGAGCGTTCCGAAGATGGGGGCAATACTTACCAGCCCATCACCAGTACCCCCATTGGCAACATATTGCAAGAAGGGGTAGGCATTCGAAGTCGCTTTTTGTACCGGATAGATTCGCTGCCTCAAAACGAGACAACTTATCATTACCGGATTCGGGGGGTGAACTCATTTGGGGAAACCGGGCCTCCTTCGGAAGCGATTGCTGGGCAAGGCTGGGAAAACAACTTACCACTGCCCAAACTGGCCAAGCCAGTGTTACAAAATAACGGAACCGTAAAACTTACCTGGGACTTCCCTTCGGAGCAAGAAAAAGACATTGTGGGTTTTGTGGTAGAAAAAGCCCGGCGAGCAAGTGGTGTTCCTTATAAATTGCTTCATCCTAATCAGGTAACGCTTGCGGCTACCACCCGCACCTTTACTGATGCCAAGGTAGACGGGGTGAACTATTACCGGGTAGGCATTGTGAGCAAAAAGCCTTTCAAAGGAGAAGAAAAGTCAGTTTCGCGCATTGGGGGTAAAAATGCCATCAAAAGCAACTTAGGCAAAGCGGCCTACGTTCGCTACACTTTCCCATTTTTAGTTCAGGTACCCGATAGCATTCCTCCCCAGGCCCCTACGATGGTGAGTGGGGTGATTGACAGCAGTGGAAAAGTGACCCTACGTTGGAAACCTTCGGTGGATGATGATGTACAAGGCTACCGGGTGTACCGGGCCAATTATGCCGGAGAGCAGTTTTCCCAGGTAACCAAGGCCTTGGTGAGTGATACGGTATTCATTGATTCGGTGGGGCTGCAAACGCTGACGACCAAGGTGCTTTACAAGGTGCAAGCGGTAGACGAATACATCAACCCTTCTGAGTTTTCTGAGGTGGGAGTACTCAAAAGACCGGATGTGATTCCTCCGGTGTCTCCGGTGTTTACTGAGATCATCTCGGCCGATAGTGGAGTGTACTTGGGTTGGCAGGCAAGCACCAGTTTAGATGTGGCCCGCCACGCCCTGTATCGTCAGGAACGGGGACGAAGTAATGAATGGGTATTGGTCAAGAATATACTTGTAGATACGATGAGTAAATACCTTGATTTGCCCCCCAAAGCCGGGGTGGATTATCAGTATACGATGATTGCGGTGGATTCCAGTAACTTGGAATCGCCCCCGGCCAAGCCCGTTACCGGAAGAAGGATAGACAATGGGCTAAGAGGGGTGATCAAAAAACTCAAAGCAAAGAAAACCGGGGATGACCCAGCAGCAATTGCCCTCACTTGGGAGTTGGAGATGGGGGAAAATCAAGCCAGTGAAACCCCGGAGAGTTATAGCATTTACCGAGGCGAAGAGTTGGAGAATATTCGTTTGTATGCCACGGTGAAGGGAGATGCCAGTACTTGGAAGGATCGCAGTCTCAAACGAGGAACCAGTTATAAATACCGCATTCAAGCCAATTTCAAACGAGGAGGGGTCTCTAAGTTTAGTGAGTTGGTGGTTATGAAATACTAAGAATTGTATGGTTACATTGTTAACGCTTCGCTTATTGTTATATGGTTCCGCAATGCGCAGCTAATATGCTATGTATCACGCAACCATTTAGCATAAAACCATCAGCCGAAGGCGGAACCATAATATTAAGAAAAATGAAACGATCTAAACAAATACAACTGGTGATGAAAAGGCTTAGCAGCGCATCGCGCAAC
Source organism: uncultured Cytophagaceae bacterium (assembly GCA_937899305.1). Classification (GTDB taxonomy): domain Bacteria; phylum Bacteroidota; class Bacteroidia; order Cytophagales; family Microscillaceae; genus Microscilla. The sequence goes on along the minus strand of CALDJV010000094.1, from coordinate 183 downwards.
CATGTAGCCATCAAGCCATATAACCATAGAAGGCTTATGTTACTTCTGGGGTTTATGGTCATGCTAAATACGTCTTTGTTTGCCCAACAAAACTTCAGCGTCAAACTCATCGCCACTGTTCCTCCCCCGGTATCGCCTTACCTGGCCGACTTGGGCTATCCCCAAAGCCTCAACTTGAACATC
>CALDJV010000093.1 GCA_937899305.1 uncultured Cytophagaceae bacterium | reverse complement strand
CCCTTACAAATTTGGGACAGCTTGAGCAATTATTGCTCAATTACAATCAACTAAGCAGTTTACCAGAAGCGTTCAAAAGATTGAGCAATCTAAAGACGTTGCAATTGTTCAGAAACCAATTCAAAGAGTTTCCGATGGTGATCAGCGAACTTGCCAAGCTGGAAGTACTATGGTTGGGTGCCAATGACTTTAACACCCTACCTGCTGAGATTAGTTTATTACAACAACTCAAAGACTTGAGTCTATACAATGTACCCATTCAAAATGTACCCCAACAAATCGGACGTCTTAGTAACCTACAGGAACTCAGTCTCAAGTACAATCAAATCCATATCTTACCTTCCGAAATTGGTAGCTTGTGGCGTTTGAAGTACCTCGAGGTGGATCACAATTTTTTAGCGAAGGTACCCTCCTCCATTGAGAACCTCCGGAAGCTAGAGCATTTGTCGTTACGTAACAATCAACTAGAGCAAATTCCTCCTGAGATTAGTCAATTGAATAACCTGCGAAGTTTATTTTTAGACAACAATCAGTTGAAAGCACTACCGAAAGAAATTGGCAAACTCACCAACCTGGAAACGCTTTCATTAGAGAACAATCAATTGACGAAAATACCATCGGAAATATTTGGTCTCAAAAAACTCAGGACCTTTAATTTGAGAGGCAATCACATCCTGCTCAAAGACATACGAGAAATACACCGAAACTTCCCTCATTTGTATTAATTGAATGAGTATCAAGGCGTTTAAACTATGGAAACCTATCAAGCAAGAAAAATTGCCTTTCGAGAAATCTTATCGGTAGACGATTGGCAGGTAAAAAGCTATACCATTACCAAAAAAACCAGCTTTGGTGCCGAAACTACCTATCAGGCGGCTTTGCAACAGTTGCCTGGTTGGCTAAAAATGGAAAATAGTTTCAATGCACAACACCAAAAACACGCGTTTTTGATTACCCACGAAGGCACTGAAGGCGTGTTTGTATTGGTCAATTGGTGGGTAGGTGGCAATATGCTCAACAGCTTGATATGGATGGCAAGTCGTGATCATCCCGAAGCATTTGAACAGATTTCGGGCGATGGGTTGATGGCTTGTGTATGGGAACTGGAAGTGATGAACCACGAGCGCTTGGCTTGGTTGCATCATGTTTTGAAGCAACCTCATGAACCTTTGTTTGAAAATTACCTAAAAGATACCATCACTGTGGAGTTATGAGCAACCAAACCTTTATCAGATTTGTGAGCCCCTTGGATATGGATGCGCTCATTCAGCTGTGCGCCGAACATGCCGCCTACGAAAAGGCTGAATACGATCCTTATGGAAAGAAAGAAGCTTTGAGCATGCGTTTGTTCAGTCCTCCTCCTCCATTGTATTGCCTCGTAGTAGAACAACAAGCGCTACCCAACCCCATCATTGGCTACGCTACTTACATGAAACAATTTAGCACCTGGGATGCTCGCTACTACTTGTATTTAGATTGTTTGTACCTCAATGAACAATCTAGGGGGCAGGGCTTGGGAGAACGCTTGATGCTGAGGATAAAAGAAGAAGCCCAGAAATTGGGCCTGAGCGAAATTCAATGGCAAACTCCTGATTTTAATGAAGGCGCCATTCGCTTTTACCATAGGCTGGGCGCAAAAAGTAAAAACAAGGAAAGGTTTTTTTGGCAAGTAGGATAGAGGTAGAAGAATTAGCTCAAAAAAATGAAATTTTTTTGTAACCAATCATCATGAAGGTAGTTTCCTTTTCTAGTTTGATATTTAAGTTCTTTACATTACCATTTGTATAGTAAGGAGAGAGGTCTTAGAGACCGCTAGTATACCAACTATTGACTACGATATCCCATGAAAAAAATCATTTGTGTTTGTTATTTGTTGACCTGCCTTACGATGGCTTCGGCCCAACACTTTACCCCTCGATTTGTTCCAGCCAAAAAACCATTATCCAAAATTAACCCCAAGCTGAAATACACTTTTGGCTACCTGGAAGTACTCGAGAACCGAGCAAAACCTCAAGGGGCCACAATCAAATTACCCGTATATATTTTCAAAAGCAAGCATCCTAATCCTCCTCAAGACCCGGTACTTTTTTTGACAGGAGGGCCTGGATTGAGCAATATGCGCAACGCCCCGTATGCGGGTTATTATAAATTTCTGGAAGATCGTGACTTGATTTTTTTTGAACAACGAGGAGCCAAGTATGCCCAACCCAGCCTGGACTGCCCCGAGTGGAACAAAGCACAAACTAAAGCTTTCAATCCTGACCTGAGTAAGCAGCAAAAACAACAAATTATGCTTGAGGCCACCAGGAAATGCCGCGAGCAATTTGCCAAAAAAGGAATTGATCTGAGCGCCTACACCACCAAAGCGATTGCCGATGATGTAGAAGATTTTCGTAAAGCGCTTAAAATCAGGCAACTCAATTTGTTTACTGTTTCTTATGGAACCCAAATCGCCCAGGTGTTGATGCGTGATTATCCAAATAGCATTCGTAGTGTGGTCATGGATGGTACGCTGCCCCTGGAGGCCCAATACGACGACGAGGCCACCAACCACCTGGTGCAATCTTTTGAGAAATTATTACAAGACTGTGCCACCGATGAAGCTTACCGAGATTTGGCTCCTCGTTTTTGGCAATTTCTGGAAGATAAAACCAAACAACCATTAGAACTAAAAGTACAGCACCCTAAAACCCAGAAATACCATGTTTTTCGCCTTCAGGGTAAAGACCTCATCAATTTGTTTGATCTGGGCAACACCTATGGCATAACAAGTATTCCCCAAGCAATGCATCAACTGGTGGCGGGTGATTATAGCCAACTCAAGAAAAGTCTCCAGGGCTTACTGAGTAATGTGGGCACTGGCTTTCAAATTGGACTACGTTTATCGGTATGGTGTGCCGAGCAAACGCCGTATAACCAAGGACGAACAAATCAAAGAATTGCTAAGAAATACGCCGCCATCAAGGGGTATAATGCCAAGGTATTTGATCAAGAAATTTGTGAGGTATGGCGGGTAAAGAAAGTAAGCCCTCGAGAAAAGCAAGCGGTCAAGAGCAACCTTCCAGTGTTATTGCTCAATGGTGCATATGATCCCAATACGCCTCCTCAATGGGCAGCCCAGATGCAACAAAACTTGCCCAATAGTTTTCACTTGGTATTTGCAGGTTGGGGACATACGGTGACTTTGAACTGGAGTAACCCTTGTGGCATGCAAATGGCCAATGCTTTTTTCAATGACCCTACCAAACGTCCTACGGCTGATTGCTTTCAGAAAATTGGGAAACCAAAATTTAAATCGGTAAGTAATAAGAAAAAGTTAAAAAGTAGAAAAAAATAAGAGTGAGTGTAACTATTCGTGGGCTACCGGGTTTTCTTATTGAACTATGAGAACGTTTTTTTGAAAAAAATGTAAATTTTGTTTAACAAGATGTAATATTTGAAATGATTTTGCGTCTAATTCGTTAAACATAGCTTTTTTCTCGGAAAAAAGTAACCAAAGAACCATTTTAAGAAAACCATGAAAAAATTTAATCTGTTGCTTTTGTTGGGCCTGTTTGCGCTCTCCAATCAAGTCCTTGCTCAAGTAGATGTAGCAGGCAATGTAAAAAGTAAAGATGGTGAGCCTGTGTTGGCTGCAGTAGTGGCCTTGCTCCAATCACCAAACAATAAATTTATAAAAGCCGCGGTTACCCGCGATGATGGTACCTTCATTATCAAGATGGTGAAGCCTGGTAATTATAAATTAAAAATATCGGTGA
>CALDJV010000092.1 GCA_937899305.1 uncultured Cytophagaceae bacterium | reverse complement strand
GTCCAAATGAAAAATGCCGTAGTGCAACGAGTTGCCACCTCAGGGGGTGATTGGAATACGCCAACCTATGACCTAAGGCGAGACAAAAATCCTCATGGTACAGTTTATAATGCGAACGTAGGAGTACGAGGATTAGATATTAAATTAACATTTAAGCCAAATGCTGATACTGATGCCGAAGCTATAGGAATTGTACAAACTGCCCAAAGTGTCTCAAAAGGCAATCACCCTTTCATAGATGGTAATGCCAGCCGAGAAAGTAGGGCATTGAGTTCGGGTACTGAAAAAGGAACCATGATTGATAGAGCTGATGGAAAAAACAATCCAATCTATGGTTCTAAGCACATGGCCGCAGGTAAAGGATTAGAGGATACTCCTCTAGATAATAACCCAACCGCTAATCCAACCTCAGTAGGTCTGGGAGGCAATCATAATGCGACTTATCAACTGGGATATCACTACACACAAAACAGCCAACTCAAGGAACAAGAAGCTCAGCTATATGATGCGCCTACACTAGGAGATGTGAGCACCGATTCAAAACAAGTATTTGAGTCAACTGCTATAGCAACAAAAGGGAATCAAAAAGGTACTTACTATGGCTCAGTAAGGTGGGGATGGGAAACTGATGGTACTGGGAATTTCACCAAAATCCCACTTACTGTTGTATCCCAGGGGGTGCCTTCTTCTACTTTTATCAAGGCAGCTAAAGTGTGGAATGGTGCCAAAGATTCTACCGGAGCTGACACTATAGACTTGCCTATACCTGAAGTACAAGTGACTCAGGAAAATGATCAGAAATTATACCCGGCTTATTGGGATGATGCCCATATAAAACTTCCCCAAGGTACACGTATCAAAGTGTCTGGATGGTATTTTGGATATACTTACGCCGAGGTGTTGGATGGCCCCCATACGGGTGAAAAAGGTTATATAGAAAACAGTAACTACGAAAAAGAATAATAATTATGTATATCCATCATCTTTTATACTGGTATTTACTTGTTTGTATTTTATTTGGCTGTACCCACCTGTCTCAGGCCCAACAAAACACGAAAAAAAAACAAACCATGCATACTTCATCACTTGCTCAACAATTAGAAGACTCGGGCTATCGCCAATTGTTTTTGACTGGGAAGCAAAAGGGAGCTAAAGAAATATGGCAAGAAGGCAAAAATAAAAATGCCTTAGAAAAACTCCTTGCCGATGAAAATACTTCGCTTTATGCCCAGTTTTTAGCGATTGAAATACTGAGAAGGTTTAAAGTAGATGTCGACAGTAAGCATAATAGCCAATTGGCAAAAGCTTATACTTACGCGCTAAAGCACAGTAGTGCCGATCAGAAAAAGTACTCGTCCATCACTGGAAATGCCTGGGGATTGCTGTATGAAGAAGACCATTTGGGGCATCTGGGCAAACAAATGGTAGCCCTTGGCAAATCAGCAATACCCGAATTGGTAAAACTATTGGATAACAACCATGGCAAAATTTTGTACGAAGGCAGCGAAGAAGCCACTATAGGCAATGGTTATCAATACCGTATCAAAGACTTTGCGGCTTTTTACTTATCCAAAATTACCCAAACTCCCATTACGTTTTATCAAGATTTGGCAAAACGGGATGCCGAAATTGAGCGATTTAAAAAAGCGTTACCCAAAAATTGAATGCATGCCCTAATGGCAATGAATTTGAGGTTCAATCGAATCAAATCCAAATCATGCAGTTACGGGTCGCATAAAAGAACGTTCGTAACTGACAATGCATTTGGTATTCAGGGCATATTCATACGCTTCCTGACAGGCAGGGTCTTGCATACTGTCTATCCGGTATTGTTCATAAGCTGCCAACGACTCAAAACTAAACAAAGCCACCGCCACATTGTTGGCTCCTTCGTGAGGCAAGAAATACCCCAAATGCTGTCCCCCAAATTTGTTCACCAAAGGAATCCATTTTTTGGCATAAATTTCAAACTCTTGTACTTTGTAAGGGTCAATGATGTAACGTAAATAACAAGTAATCATAGCTTTATAATTGACTTTTGATGATTGATTTTTAATTGTTTCCATGTCAGGGCAGATTCACTATGTTGGACTCCTGTTGTCAGGTTTGCAAGTGGCACCCCGAACTACTCCGCATACAGCAAATACCGTCTTCGCAATGCTTTGTAATTGTCCAAGCCTTTTTGCCAGGATTTTACGATGGCCGTCTCGGTCCAGCCATTGCGGATTTTTTGCTGTAGCGTAAAGTTGCCCACCAAGGTATTGAAATAACCATTAAAAAACGGCTTTTTGCTTGCTTTCTGGGCTTGAAATTTTTTGTAATACTCGATCAAATATTTCAACGAAAATCCTTGGATCAGCCCTTGATTGGGTTTGGGTCGGAAATCGATGCCATAACACTGTTTATTTTGGTATTTGGGATACTTCGACATCCCAGCAATGCTTTTAGGCGTGAATCTAAATTTACCAAACTTTTTGTTAGGAAAACCAATCATTTGAAAAGGAGAATACGTGCCCCTCCCTACACTTATTTGCGTACCCTCAAACAAACACAAGCTAGGATACAGTTTGATAGACAAATCATTGGGCAGATTGGGAGAAGGCTTTACGGGCAGGGCATAAGGGGTTTGATGATCATAGTTTTGTACTCGAATGATGGACAGATCACACTGTTTTTGGTTCTTAAGCCATCCTTCTTTGTTGATCATGAAAGCCAGTTCTCCTACAGTAAGTCCGTGCACAATCGGAATAGCATGCATCCCCACAAAAGATTTCAACCGTTTGTCCAACATTGGCCCCGCCACATAATGTCCATTGGGGTTGGGGCGATCCAAAATCAGCATTTGTTTATTGTTTTCGGCGCAGGCTTCCATCACCAAATGCATGGTACTGATATAGGTATAAAATCGCGTTCCCACATCTTGAATATCAAAAATAACCATGTCTATATCGGCCAGTTGTTGGGCTGATGGTTTTTTGTTTTTGCCATAAAGTGAGATAATGGGCAAATTGGTTTTGGTATCCCGCGAATTTTTTACGTGCTCTCCTGCATCGGCTTTGCCTCTGAAACCGTGTTCTGGAGCAAATACTTTTTGGATAGGCACTTTCAAAGCCAGCAAACTATCTACCAGGTGAGTTTTGCCTACTACCGAAGTCTGATTGACCACCAGGGCCACTTTTTTGGTTTGAATCAAAGGCAAATAAGCCGACATTTGTGCCGCCCCCACTACCACCCGAGTTGTATTAGGTTGGGTTTGGGCAAATGTAACAGTACTACTCAGGCCAAACAAGGCTCCTAACAACAGGCCAAATCCTTGCCTCTGGGCCAATGAATAGCTGGCCATCACAATTTCTTTAACTTTCAAATGGGTTTTGTACATGGATTTCAAATATTCAGTTAATTTTGCTTTTTGATTCACTCAATCGTTTTTATAACTGATCTTTCGCAGTGATTTTCTTTGGAAATTCCATAAGAAATACAGTTGTGAATGCGTCAGCCAGACTCGGCGTTTAGTCTGTCAGCGTTAAGAACTTGAGTAATGAAGCCGTTAAAAATGATCACTGACATCCGCAGGCAGTGCGCTGGCTTTGCGTGAGGATGGAATGTTTGAGCATTTTAGGCGTAATGTAACAAGTTTAGCTAGGCAGACTAGAGCCGCGGCATTTTTTGTTTCGTTTTTTTTGCTGTAGAAAAAAATGAAAGGCTTAGTGAAACCTAGTTGTTCATATTTTAACCTGAACTTCAACACTAGTATTTAT
>CALDJV010000091.1 GCA_937899305.1 uncultured Cytophagaceae bacterium | reverse complement strand
CCTTAGTTCTTTGGGAGTAACTCTGACAATGCCATCCAATAGGTTCCACGAGTGACCATCTTTGCCTACTTTGGTAAGGGTGGCTGTAAAATCGGTTCCTGACCCTTCGCTTTCTACATATAATTGCACTGTTACCTGGCCTGCGGCAGTTTTGTTCTGAGCAAAGGGGCGAGTAGTAAAGGTGAGTACATCCTTTCTTTTTTCTATTTGGTTTTGCTTTTTCATCCCCATTTGATCCAAAAAAAAATGAAAGTTTGCTCCTGCTATAGTAGGTACAGGGTTTAGAGGATTGTATACAAATGTGGAAGACTGGTTTTGAGCAATATTCATTTTTTCAATACTTAATTTTCCGGTTGGCCCTAAGTAATATTGTTGATTAGCAGTGTTCGTAGGGGGCCAATGTGGTGTGTGTTTCCATTCATTTTGAAAAAGTACGTAATACTTTACCTCATCTGAATCTATTTTCAATGATTTACTCCGGAGTGTTTGCTCGAACCAGGCAATAGATTGATCTAATAAGTATTTTAATTTGGGTTGGGCATTTTGCTCTACTAGGTAATCACCCACCATTGGATTCCCATGATACCACTGATTATGATACCAAGGCCCTAATACCAAATACTGCTTGCCTTTACCGTGTTTTTTGAGCGATGCATAGGCATCAATAGTAGCATTGGCTACAAAGTCATACCAACCACTCCAATGCATTACTGGAACATTTGTTTTATGGTAGGCAAAATCAGGGTTCAAATCTTTCAAAGCAATGCGCTTCCCTTTTTGAGTTACAAAATGGAGGTTGGGCAATACTTCTATCATAGGCAGGTGTTTGAAGATGGTCTCAAAATCCATGTTTTTTACTGATTTGCGGGTTTTTTGACCTTCGTGGAGTAACCAAGGTACGATCAGCATTTGGTGAAATGCCCCCCCTGGACTATTGACCCGATAGCCATCGATCCAGCCTGATATATTGAAAATACTTTTGAGGTTTGGATGACCCGAAGCAGTCAAACGCAAAGCGGAGTATCCCAGATAAGAAGAGCCCCACATGCCAATGTTACCATCACACCAATTTTGTTGGCTTACCCAATCCAGCGTAGCAATGCCATCCGCAGTTTCATTGATAAACGGAATGAATTTTCCCTCAGATTTGTATTTCCCTCTGACGTCTTGCACTACCACTACAAAGCCTTGACGAGCAAAATATTGGGCAATGAATTTTATTCCTTCTTTTTGGTAAGGAGTACGAATCAAAATTACAGGCTTGGCTTTTAACGGTGGTGATTTATAAATATCAGTAGCCAATTTTACTCCGTCAGACATCGGTACCAAGGCACTGATTTTTTGTTGGGCGCTCAGAGGAAGTAAAGCAAACCAGAATGCCAAAATAAGTGCGAATGGTTTCCAGTTTAAGCGCATATATAAGCTGTGTTCATTGTAGTGAATTGATCTTTTCATATAGGTTACAGGTTTGTTATGAGTGATAATTAAGCCTGTAATGTTGGGACCAATACACTAAAAATCAGCCTTTGGGGCCAATGAGCCCATTGTGGGACGATTGGGAAGAGGAACCTAAATTGAGTTTGTCAGAAACGACGGGCACATAGCGGCGACTTACTGGAATTTTTTTGGATGTACCTTCAAGGGCCAATAACAATCCGCGAGAGTTTCCGGTAGCTTGGGTTACTTTTTGTAAGTTGACAACAAACGACCGATGGCAACGCATGACCACAAGCGATTCGATTTCTTTTTCTACTTTATGAAGGGTGGTTCTTAGCAGTTGTTTTTCGGAGTGACCATTTTTGGCACAGTGAACTTCCACATAATTATCGGCACTTTCTACAAACAAAAGGCGATCTTGAGAAAGCCGAATCATTTCTTTGCGGTTTTCGGAGTACAATATCCAATCTGGTTGGTCCACTGCCAATAAGGATGGTGGGGGATGGATCAAAGTAGAGGTGTTTTTCAGTGCCCGGTTTTTTTCCCATATTACTAACAACGCCAACGGAAGCACCCCAATGAGTATGGTACGTTTGAATACAACCCAAAAGCCACCCCAAGAGTAGTCACCCTGACCACACCAAGTGGTTTTGTATACGTAGTTTGCCACCGCCAGAACCAAGAAAAAGAGAAGAAAATATACCAGCGCTTTGCCTACATTAAAAGTCTTAAAAAAACGCTTTGCCAGGGTTGGAAATACTGTAAAAAAAAGAAAAGCCATGACGCCAGATACGATTCCGTAACCTGCCACAACTACATTTTGTAAGTTTCCTCCTGATGGATTGAAAATACCAAATGGCTTGAAAATGAGAAAAAATGCCGCAGGAAAAATAACAGCTAATAATATATATGACCACTTAAATTTTTGTGGAAAGAAAAAAGTCACCGGACTTACCAATAATTTTTGTACACTTGAGCCGTAAGTATGTAATGACAAAAAACGCATACACAATTCTCGATGAGTGAAAGGTTATATAAACGGGATATTCGTAGCAGACCTGTCAGTAGGCAAATATTGCCTCGACAACAGCATATAAACTAACTTATTTTACGAAAAACCTCAAACCTAGAGACTAAAAAAGCCTTGAATTTATGATAAAATCCAAGGCCTTTGTGAGATTGTAAAGATACTGTTTACTTACTCGCCAATTCTCGTCTTTGTTTTTCCATCTGCTTTTCGTAGCGCTGGATCACAAACATCAATAAACTGTGAGGGTTCACGTATTTTTTTATGTCGTGGTAATATAGCTTTACATATCCCGAAATTTGCAAATTTTTGGGCAAACGGTCAGTCAAGTGAAACATCACGGTACCTTCTCGGGTTATTTTTTCTTCAATTACCTTTTTACCGTTGGCATCAGTGGTAGGTTTCTT
>CALDJV010000090.1 GCA_937899305.1 uncultured Cytophagaceae bacterium | reverse complement strand
AGGCGTAGACAATTATTTGTTAAATTTTGAACCAAAGAAAAAAGGAATGCATTGTAGCAAACTTGTAATTTGGCAAGACCAAATTTGAGTATGTTAATCTCTTGGGCAATTATCTCCTGAAATTTTGCTGCACTTTTAAAAATAACTGATGCATTATCCATAGACTCACCTGATCACCATAAAAGCTTTGGTTCTAGTAAATATGTAGAATCATGAGTGATGAAAAATGAGCCCAATAAATTGAAATTGGAAAATTTAAAGGCAGTTTTATAACTGATGTAAGAAATGATAAGAAATTGAATAAAAATGGAGGCCTAACCTACTTTTTAAAGATTGGTAATCTTCTGGATATAGACCAAAATTACAAGATAGAGGTTTATTTTTGAGTAGTTTGGATATGATACTTGAGAGATAAATTGCATTGTTTTTAGTTGGTAATGTTGTTTAAACCTCTTAAATGTACAATTTTGACTAAAAAATTATGTGCTAACTGATAGTATGGCCGATCATTCTAAAATAGAATAACGTATTTAATATTGAGTCTCTAACCTCAAAGCATAATTGTAAAACATCAAATACCTAGATGTAAGTTTTTGTGAGTGTTTTTACTGGTAATGCTAGTAATAATTACTATTTGACATCACAAAGAAAAAAACGACAGAGAATTACAAAACGAGCTATTTTTTCTAGAAAAAAGTTTGAGTGCTATGAGAAGATTCATTTACCCATTTGCAATATTTTTTTTACTGTTTATCAACCTTGATTCCTTAAAGGCTCAAGAAAACCGTCACCTAATTAGGCAAGTACAGATCAAGCTTAAAAGAGCTGAAAAATTGTTTGACAGTGAACAGTTTTTAAAAGCAATTGATGCATACAAAGAGTTATTAGGAACCGTGGCCAGTGGTCAGCTGGAGTTACCCAATAAAGAAACCGAACTGAACGCCCACTTGAGACTGGGCTTGTGCTATTTGTATGGCACCAATCAATCGCTGGCGTTGCAACCACTTAGATATGCCCACCAGATCAACCCCGATTACAGCCCTTTGTTAGACTTTCATTTGGGAGATGCATTTGTGTATAACCGCAAATACTATGAGGCGGTCAAATCTTACCAAAGTGGCATCGATAAATCACGAAATGTGAAATCAAGATACCTGGAACTTATTCATGATCGAGTATCCAAAGAAGATTTTGTCAAAGTATCGAACAAGAGGATCAAGGAAGCGAATTTTGCCAAAAAATTGATTGGTAACCCCTTGCAAGCAAGCATTTATAATTTGGGGCCAAAAATAAATACCCAGAACAACGAATATGCTCCAATTGTATCCGACGATAACTCAATGTTGATCTTTACTGGAAGTCAGGACAGTGATGAACACGAAGATGTGCTGATTTCGCATACCAAAGAGAGGAAATGGGAAGCTAAAGAACCTTGGAAACATTTCAATTCTAAGCATCACGAATCAGCGGTTTTTCTTTCATTGGATGGGAATCGTTTATTGATTTATCAGGATTTTGGAAATGGAAACTTGTATGAGTCTAACTTGAATATTGATACTGGTCCAAGGTACCACCAATCTACCATTACAAGTATAAAGAAAAGGCGTAGTAGGAGCCGAAAAAAGAAGCAACGTCATAGAAAACATATGAGTCGTGGGAAGGTCTCTTCTTCTCAAAAAACCAAGCAGGCTTGGAGCAAACCCAAAGGCTTAGGCAAACGAATCAATTCTAAATATCGTGAAACCTCGGGTTGCTTGAGTGCTGATGGAAAAACCTTATACTTTACCAGTGATCGCCCAGGAGGATTTGGAGGTTTGGATATTTACATGGCTAAAAAAGGTAGAAAAGGTCGGTGGGGCAAACCCATCAACCTTGGCCCTAAAGTGAATACGCCTTACGACGAAGAAGCCCCCTTTTTGCACCGCGACGGCACTACATTGTACTTCAGCTCGGTTGGTCATAACTCTATTGGCGGCTTCGATATTTTCAAAGTAGCCATCATAGGCAGAAACAAGTATTCGGAAGCAGAAAACCTAGGATTTCCAATTAATAGCCAAGCCAACGATATGTATTTTGTTTCTAATGATAAAAATCATCGTATTGCTTACTTTTCTTCCGATCGGTCGGGTGGAGTAGGGGGGAAAGACCTCTATCGGGTAATTATGAATTCGGGATCTAAAAAACCACTCACCAAAGGGGATTTGTTGAGTTTCAGGGTATTCTTTAAATATAAAAACTCTAGCATTCCTCAAAAATCGTTGCCTGCAGTAGAAGGGTTATTAAGTTTTATGAAAAATAATCCAGGACTCACCATTGAAGTAGGAGGACATACCGATAATGTAGGTACCAAACAAAATAACGAAGCACTTTCACAGCAAAGAGCAGAAGTGGTATATAATTGGTTGATTTCAAAGGGAATAGACGAAAAACGACTGGTAAAAAAAGGCTATGGTTCCAAAAGTCCCGTCATCCCCAATGAAACCCACTATGCCCGTATCTTAAATCGACGTACCGATTTTAGAGTAGTAGAGGTGAGGCAGCAATGATTTATTGTATTTTCTATTGTTCCGCCTTCGGCTCATTGTTGTATATTTTTATTGTTACATTGTTCCGCTGCGCTCATTGTTCAATTGTTGCGCGAGGCGATGATTAATTTCTATTGTTCCGCCTTCGGCTCATGGTTCTATGGCTAAATGGTTGCGCAAAGCGATGATTAATTTCTTATTTTCGCAAATATGATAATTTCTATTGCTCCGCTTTGCGCTACTATGGACTATGGACCGTCGACTGTGGACTAGCTAAAAAACCTGATCCTTGAGCGTGAAAAACATATTGAGTAGCAACAAGCAAATTACCCAAACTACAATGAGGTACATCTTTGACCCTGCTACAAAAATACGTTTGAATACCTGCTCTTTGGAAGGTGGCGTGTGCCTGAGGATAAAGTAAACTCCAATAGAAATGAGTGCCAGGTTGAATAAAAACATCAAGAAACCCAGATAGGAAAACACATAATCTGCCACATCATAAGCAGTGGCCTGAAGAAAATATTTTTTAGAGTAATTAAATGATAAGAAATAGCATATAGGGAACAAAGTAACCAATGCGTCTAATAAAAGAAATAGACGAAACTGCTGATTCAACTTGATCATTTTTAAAAACTTATAATTTGATGTCTTTTGTATAGTACAATTATACGTTTCAAAAAGTTGTAATAAAAATTTGAAATC
>CALDJV010000089.1 GCA_937899305.1 uncultured Cytophagaceae bacterium | reverse complement strand
GGACTAAGGCCAAAATTTTCGCTATCTTTAGTCAAACATGGTTCGTCTTCGCTAACGGACACGACTAAAAACGCGGGGTACTTTTTTTAAATTCTGAACAGCCTACCTGTAAGTTTACCCGGGATAAAAGATATTTTGAGTAAAAAGAATGTGTACGGCTTTGAATGAAATAAAAAAAGCGTAGAGATCACCATTGGGTCATTTCTACGCTTTTTCTTATAGATGACTAATGACTATTTATTTAAAACTTAAGTCGTACTGAAGCATTGAACAAAGCCCCTAGCTGGCTGAAGTGATAACCATCGTAGGTCATTTGTGAATACCGCTGATTAAATGTAATCAGGTTAGACTGTACCTGGATTGGGGTAAGCCCAAAGGCATCCGTAGTGGTATCATCGATGATGGCTTGTCCGGCCGCATTTTCCGCCACAAAGTTCCACTTAGGAAGAATACCTAAAATGTTGTTGGCATTCAACGAAATGGTGAGTCGGTCGGTTGGGTTAATGGTTACCCCAAGATCGGTCACCACCTGAGGATCAAATTCCGTTCTAAGGTTTGCGTCAAGCCCCTGTTGTTTGAAAGTGGTTTTTCCAAAATAAGTATTGTTCAACGAAAATCTAAACTTTCCTACTTCATAATTCAATCCCAAAATCCATTTGGTTTGAGGTCGGGAAGTAAAGAAAAGGGCCTCTTGAGTAGCATTCACGATCGATTGATTCGCCGATACCACAATGGCGGGGTTATTTACCTCGTTGATTCGTTCGTTTTGTAGTACCACGTTTCCAGCCAGATTGACTGCCAACACTCCTTTTCCTAAACGAATAAAGCGAATGCTTCCCACAAAGTCGATCCCCGCAGTGCGGCTGTCGATGGCATTGCTAAAAAAACTGACATCATTCAGGTTATTGGCGGTAAGCAAGGCATCCAATGGGGTATTTCCAGCGGCAGTAGGCCCTATTTCGGTACCCAAGATAATTCTATCTCTTACCTCAATGTTGTAATAGTCCACTGTAAAGCTGATGTTTCTGGTGGGTTTTACAGCAATACCTGCAGTAAAGTTCTGAGACTTTTCAGCATCTAACGGCTTGATTCCCAGTAACCTGGCTTGAGGTGATACGTTGTTGATCAAACCACCTACTTGAATTCCGGCACCAGGCACAAAAGAATACTGGGCTTTTTGGGTGTAGATTTGGTGCAGGGTGGGGGCTCTAAAACCAGTAGATACTGACCCTCGGATGGTCAATCGGTCATCCAACAATTTATATCTCGAGCTTATCTTCCACACGAATGCTTCGCCAAAATCACTGTATTCTTCTATCCGGGCGGTTCCGTTGATCAAAAAATCATCAGTGATATCGTAACGAACATCTATATAGCCACCAATGTTGTAGCGGTTAAATTTCCCTGAGTTTTCGGGCTGATTTCCAGCAAAAGAATCGGCTCCACCACCATCATAAGAAGCCAATGAACCTTCTATCACGGTAAAAGTTTCGGATCTAAACTCAGTACCCAAACCAAGGCTGAGCTTTTCGCCAAATTTTCTGGAAAGGTCAATGTTACCTACCAAGTGGGTAAATCTAGTCCCCCCCGCATCAAAGGTAATGGGCGAGTTTTCACGGTAGAGCGACGACCCTTGAGTCAATTCACCTGCATCTACAGTTCCGTTTCCGTTGGCATCCAGCCAGGTAGAAGGCGAGTAGACAAAATTTCTATTGTGTGAATTATTAATGGTATATACCTGCTGGTTTCCTCCAATGGTAACCGAGGCATCGTGGTTCCACTTTCCTATGCTTCCTCTAATGCCCAAGGTAGCGTTATAGTCCGATAGGTTCCCGTCAAACGAAGGTACATAGCCATCGTACCCGCCTGGGTTGGTGGGGTGTGCTCCCGGAAAAAAGTTCGCCAAATAAGGGAAGTCCTGAATGGTTCGCCAGTAGGGAGTACGATAATTGGCAAAACTGTTTACCTTTTTGTACACATAGGCAGCATTGCCGTATAGTTCGGCGCTAGGCGATACCTTGATTCCAGTATTGATCAAGAATTTAGCCGCGGTAGTTTGAGGAGAACCATTGATGTTACCCGCGTCGGGTTTTCGGTTCAAAAACTCCTGCACAAAGTTGATGTCTGCGCCAAAATCGGCCGCTTCTCCGGCGGCATTGACCGTACCAGGTCGGTTGGCAAGTCCCATTTGAGAAATGTCTACCGCGTAGTTGAGAAAACCTTTTCCTTTGAGGTCCGAACCATTGGTAAGGGCCACCCCAAAGAATTCCCCATCACCTTGCCCGGTGACGCCTCCTCTCAAAGTAAGGGCAGGACCATCTATTTCGTCTTTCAATACAATGTTGACTACCCCCGCAATGGCATCTGAACCATATTGAGCAGAAGCCCCATCTCTCAATACCTCTACTCGTTTGATGGCATCAATCGGAATGGCCGAGATGTCGGCACCCGTTTCACCTCTACCAGGAGAAGTTTGTACATACAGCAAGGAACTCAAGTTTTTCCGTTTTCCATTGACCAAAATTAAAGTCCGGCTCGGGCCCATGTTTCGGATCTCGTAAGGGTCTAACAAAGACGTGGCATCATTTACTGGAGTTTGCACTGTATTGAACGATGGAATGGTATACTGCAAGGCTTTGTCAAAACTTGTTTGTCCGGTAGCCACCAGTTGTGCTGCGCCCACTTTGTCAATGGGGAGTGGGGTGTCTCCATCGCTTCGAGGTACCCCTCGACTTCCGACTACCACCACATCTTCCAATGCGGAGCCTTCCAGCAATACAATTTCAAAGGTGTTTTTCCCACTTACGTTGACTTCTTGGGTTTGGAAACCCACAAAGCGAACTTCAATGATGGCGTTTTCGGGTACATTCAGCGAAAATTTTCCATTTCCATCGGTGGTCGTCCCGTTGGTGGTCCCTTTTACGAGTACTGTAGCACTGACCAAAGGTTCTTTTTTGCTGTCTAATACGGTTCCTGAGATGGTTTTGGTTTGTCCAAAAACTACCCCAGAAAGCAATAAAGACAGGGTAAGGATAAATAGCTTTTTTTGCATAAGAGTTGATTTAAATGTTAAGGGTTAATTGTGTTGTAATAAGTAATTGACGTTACACAGGTCAAAAATTTGTTTATTTCTAATAGATACTAATTCCGAAGTTCAGGTTAAAATATGAACAACTAAGTTTCATTAAGCCTTTCATTTTTTTCTACAGCAGGACAATATCCAGTGGATATTG
>CALDJV010000088.1 GCA_937899305.1 uncultured Cytophagaceae bacterium | reverse complement strand
AATTCTACTAAATACATAATGAAGACACTATGAACAATCGTAAAAAAAGAGCCAATATGGCTCAAGCCACTTTGGATATTTTAGAAGCAGGAAGCTATACCAATGCACAAAAAGAGGTGGTAGATATTCAAGAAGCGCTGGACAATGCCATTGACGGGACTGAATTGTATGCGCCCCAAGACTTTAAAAAAGAAGTGTTTGGCACTCGGGACAAGGTCATGCAAGATGGTAGTTTCGACACGGTTTTTGAAGTCACTGCCGAAACCACCCTCCAAGCCGCTCGTCGTTTGTTCGAGGCAGGTCAGGACGATATTGCAGTGCTCAACTTTGCTTCGGCCAAAAACCCAGGAGGAGGTTTTTTGGGAGGGAGCCAAGCTCAAGAAGAAAGCCTCGCCCGTTCTTCGGCTTTGTACCCTTGTCTGGAAAAACACAAATCTCAGTACTTGGAAAATCGCAAACGTCGCACTGGTTTGTATACCGATCATATGATTTATTCGCCCCAAGTTCCGGTATTTCGCGATGATGACGGAAGTTTGTTGGATGCACCTTATTCTATCTCCATCATTACTTCGCCCGCAGTCAATGCTGGGTCGGTACGCGAAAATTATCCTCAAGAACTGGATTTGATAGAAAATACCATGCTAGAGCGTACCGAAAAGGTGTTGTCGTTGGCCGTTGCTTACCAGCACAAGGTATTGGTACTGGGTGCTTGGGGTTGTGGGGTGTTCAAAAATAACCCCGAGGACATTGCTCGTTACTTTGCTACTTTTTTACAGGCCGATGGGCGCTTTGCCAAAGCCTTCGGAAAGGTGGTATTTGCGGTATACAGTGGCCAAAAGGTAAACCATAATTTACCTGCTTTTGAGGAGTTGTTTTAGTGCTACAGCTTTGCTGAGCTCAACGAAGTTAATTACGACTCGAAAGGATAACGTATATAAACGTTTTGAAACCAAGAAAAGGCATTTCTAAATTAGGAATCTGTAAGAGCCAGGTCTTGGTTTCACTCAATTATTCTTTGATTTCATGTAACTTTGAATTAATCATCTCATCTCTACCTTTGTAAAACTACATAAATAACCTAATCCATTTGGCTAATCTCTAACCGCTATACTTCTTCAAAAAATAGTTCCGTAGCTAAAGCTACGCAAAGATTTTTTTCATCGTCTAGCAACTAGATATTACACCAAATTTGGATTACTTTATTTTTTCCGTTTTACTTTGGTAATTGATTGGAAACTCATGAATAAATTTTACCAACGTCCTCTATTTATCCAATGGACCGTGGCTATCTTATTGATGGGCATTGGGTTGTCCTTGTTTACCGTAACCCTGATGGCCCTTCATCCATATGGCCTCTTCCTTTTGTTTCCAGTGATGCTCCCCTTGATTCATTTTACCTTGACCCCACTTTTTACCCTTTTGGGGACCTACAAGTACTACACTCCTTTATTGCTTGTATACAATCCCAATGAGGTAAAATATGATATTCATATGGGTACCTCTTTTGACTACCTGATGGTGATGCAATGGAAAGACCGTGGCCTAAAAGCACGCAAAAAAATTTGGGGACATCTTTTGGAAGGCTTGATTCATATTATGGACGAGATTGAATCTGGAAAACTTCCTGATACCCTCAAAATAGAAGGCACTTCTTACTTTTTCAGCGATAAAACCGCCCATAGGTTGGGTTTTACTTTGGAAAAACCTTCCCTACCTTACCGTTTCAACCTCCTGATTAATTATATAGATCTATGGTGGATGTATTCGTTTGCTCAAGATCGGTTGGCCTTTCCCAAAGTATTCAACGCTCGAAAGGCGGTCATTAGTGGCCGGGATTTGGTGGCTCGAAAAGCCCAATTTGAACAATTGGTAAACCATCTTAAACGCGAAAATTGAATAAAAATAGTGAGCTTCACTCTATTGTTCAATTCCTTTTCCAATTAGTACTTCTACCAGGGTAGCGTAAATTACATCTTAAAATAATCACAATCAATTGTGGTTTTACAACCTAGTCACAACATTTAGTTTGGTAAAAATTGACAAAATCCAATGATAAGTTTTATTTATCAAACTTTCACAAAACACCATTGTCATTGGAATGAAGATTCATGTACATAGCGAAACTGGTCGCCTACACTCGGTTATTCTTGGAATTGCTCACGACAGGGGGGCAATGAACCACGTCAACAATCCCAAACACGCCGAAATCGCCCAAAGAGGCGACGAACCTACCGAAGAAGTCTTGATTCAACAAGTAGAAGCATTTACTCATTTGCTAGAGAACCACGAAGTCGAGGTATTGAGGCCCGAAAACATTCCAGAACAAGACCAGATTTTTTGTCGGGACATCGGTTTTGCCATTGGCGATCACTTTTTCTTAGCCAATATGCGCAAAGCCAATCGCCAACCTGAGGTCGATGCCATCCAATTGCTGTTACAGTCGGTTGCTAAGGTACACCAAGCTCCCCCTGAAGTGGTGATGGAAGGGGGCGACATCATTGTTTGGAAAGACTACGTATTTGTAGGGCTGGGCGAAAGAACCAACCAAGCAGGACTGAAGTATTTGCAACACATGCTTCGGGGCGAAAAAGAAGTCATTGGCTTGCCAGTTAATGTAACCAACGAAGGCATTAGTAATATTCTCCATCTCGATTGTGCGTTCCAACCAGTAGGCGACCAATATGGATTGCTCTACAAAGCCGGATTTCAGTCATTTCCCGATGCCATTTATGATATATTTGGCCCCCAAAACCTGATCGAGGTCACTCAAGAAGAAATGTACCATATGTTTCCCAATGTATTTTCTATCCATCCTGAATTGGCCGTGGTAGAGCAGTCGTTTGATCGTTTGGTGGTAGAGCTCAAAAAACGGAACATCCAAACCGTCAAAACACCTTATGCCGAAGTAGCCAAACTGGGTGGTTTACTTCGTTGTTCTACTTGTCCGCTGCATCGGGAGGATTTGTGAGGGGGTTGATGGTTACGCTGGGGGTTCCTCTGATTTTGTTTTTTACTAACTGACCTTTCGCAGGTCGAAAAATTGTTTATTTCTAATAAATACCAGTTCCGAAGTTCAAGTTAAAATCTGAACAACTGGAATTCATTAAGCCTTTCATTTTTTTCTACAGCAGGACGATATCCAGTGGATATTGGGCCAGCTAGGAGGGACGGAACGAAACAAAAAATGCCGCGGCTCTAGTCTGCCTAGCTAAACTTGATCCATTAC
>CALDJV010000087.1 GCA_937899305.1 uncultured Cytophagaceae bacterium | reverse complement strand
TGACTTAATACATTATTTATATTTTCAAAATAAAATGACTGCGAAAGGTCAGTTAATAAATAATCCACAGACGAAGATTTTGATCAACAAAGTCCTGATACTTAAGTCGAAAAGTTATTTCTTCAACTTTGCTAAATGCTTATTTTGCCTCACCAGAGAGCTTTCGGGTAGCATCTACCGATACCGAATTAATGTCAAATTTTAATTTCATGGCCTTGCCTTCTCCTACTTCCAAAGTCAAGGTATCTCCTTCTACATGGGCAATGGTTCCGTGCATTCCACCAATCGTGATTACCTTATCTCCTTTTTTGAGTTCTTCTCTGAACCTTGCCTGGGCTTTTTGCTTTTTTTGCTGTGGACGAATCATGAAAAAGTAAAACACAATTAGAATTCCAAAAATCAAAAAAAGCTGGCTCATCATTCCCCCACCACTGGGTTTACCCTGCAACAAAATCGTTTCTAACAACAACAACATCTTCTTGGTTTTTATTTATAACTAAAAATAATATCTCCCCTGACAAAAAACTTTACCAGAGGAGTATTTGAATTTTCTTATCACTTGGCTTGCACCTCATTAAATTTTGATGCAAATCCGTTGAACTACTGCTTCAAAGGGCCTTTTAGCTTAGAAGTAGAATTCACTTTGGCTTTGATCTGCAAAGTTTGAGATCCTTCTTTGGTATTGGTTGTCAAAGTAACCGTCTTGGTTTGCATTCCACTACGTCCCTGGCTGTTGAACTGTACCTTGATCTCACCTTCGCTACCTGGGCTAATTGGGTTACGTGGCCAATCAGGAACCGTACAACCACAAGATCCACGCGCATCCTTGATAATCAATGGAACTTTACCGGTGTTGGTAAATTTAAAAGTATGCTTGGCCAAAGTACCTTCTGAGATGTCACCAAAATCGTGATTGGTTTGCGCAAATTTAATCTTAGCAAATGCCTCGTTTCCTTCATTTCCTTCGCTTCCTTCTTCGGCAGTAGTATTAGTAGCAATTTTATTGTCTACTTTACCATCTTTGGCACCTTCGGTAGTAGAAGTTTTTACAGAAGGCGTTTCGCTATTTTTAGCCGTTGCATTTTCAGTGTTATTGGCTGTTTCGTTGCCTCCTTCTTTAGATTTATTGTCGCAAGCTGTAAAGATCCACAGCATAGCCACTACTAACAAAATATTTTTTTTCATTCGTGTATACAATTTTAAATTTATAATAAGAATATTTATAAACGGACGATTACACCTTGAGCACATTCCCTTGTACTGGTTTTGCTACCCAAGTCTTTCGCACATTATTTTTTACGGTTTCATTAACGCAAAATGGCTGTAAACGATACCAAAGCTAACCCTACATTGTTTTGCACAAGTGACTATTCACTTCGCTAGATGAAGCCTACTTTTGTGATCACAATGTTAGTTGAAGAACCCTAGTTTTTTCTAATTTGTTTGGTAAGATCTTCAAACTCCTTGTTCAAATCTTTTACTCGAGCCTCCAAGTCACCTACTACTTGCTCGCCTCTTTCTTTGGCTTCGTTGGTGATTTCTTCTTTCCCTTGTACCAAGTCTTCTGATAGCTGAGTAATTTTATCCTTCAACTTTGAAAGACGATAAGTAAGTTTGTCTCTGGTTTTGCTTCCTTCTTCGGGTGCATACAATATACCCACCGCTGCACCTACGGCAGTCCCTGCCAAAAAAGCAGAAATTGTGCTTGCTAATTTATTCATATACTTATAAGTAATTTTCTAGTTTATTATTCCCGTTGGTTCAGATGGTTACACCTCAACCTGGAATTACAAATCTGTTCTATACAATATGCGTTTGGATAACAAACTGAACCCCTGACAAGCTCAACGCTGGTTCATCTAGAAGCGTAAAGCATAGTGCTTCAATCACTTGAAAGCTTTATGGTTGTAATAACCATCTCTTGTCAAAACAGGTTCATTACTTTTGATCTATTCCAGCCCACCTATTTATTATCCATCAATCCTCGCCCACTCTTTTTGATATCGCCTCGGGCCACTAAATCTTGCGCAATGGAATCTAACAAACCATTGACAAACTTTTTACTCTTGGGAGTACTGTAAGTCTTGGCCAACTCTATGTACTCGTTGATGGTTACCTTTACTGGAATACTGTAAAAATTAATCATCTCACAGATGGCCATTTTCAAGATTACTTTGTCCATGAGAGCCAAACGCTCTATGTCCCAGTTTTTGGTTTTTCCCGCAATGATATCTTCGTGCTTTTGGTTACCCTCTACATTGTACTTGTACAAATGCTTGTAGAAAACCACGTCTTCGTCCCAATTTTTAGAGAGGGGCGATAACTCAAAAGCTTTGTTTAGGGTAGGACTGACTTTTTCTTCGCTCTCCCCTTCTTCGCCTTCCTCAGTCTCTTTTTCAGCATCCCCTAAGATTGATTTGATGGTTTTGCTGGCCATGCTTTGCACTACCTTTCGGTTTTCCGACCAACTCAAATCCAACTCCTCAAAATAGGCGTTTGAGATTTCATGTTTAAAGATAATATTTTTCAGAATATGATTGGTGATTTTTTTATCGTCTTCAGGATTATTTTCACCTAATTTCTGATAATCGATATACGCTTCGTCTTCTCTGATCACTTTGCGGTATAGCTCCCTGGCCAAACTCTGCAACGACTCGGTCACAATTTTATGCTGGGCCAAGGCATTTTGTAAGTTTTCGCTTTCTTTCAGAGCCAAACACACCACATTGCGCCCCATTTTGTAGTCTCCTTCAAATATGGGTTTCTTGAGCAAGTTGCTTGCCTGAGCCAAGCGATCTCCGTTGACCAAGTCAATCATCTCGACCAAAATGGCCAAACTTCTCAAATAACTATTATAAATCGTTTGAGATTGTGACAAAAGGCGTTTATGTAAATCTGAAATATCGTCACGTAGCTTGTTATGGTAAATATTGATTGCCTCTACCAAAGTGCTTTTAGAGGGAATCGAAGCCACGATGGTAATATGAGCCTGGCTCTGCGGATAAACTTCTTTGAAGGTTTCGATGACTAACTTTTTTTCGCCCTCTAACTCTTCTTTATCTGCGGCATACGATGTTTTAGCTTGCTCGAGCAAAGAAGCAAACTTTTGCTCTTCTAACGCTTCCTTTTCTTCTTGGTCTTCGATGTTCCAGTAAGTCTCCAAAATTTCGCGGGCCAATTGCCTTACCTTTTCGGGCAACTTTTTGCCAATAGAGACACTTTCTGGTTTTTTGAGGCGATTTTTCTCAAACAACCATCCTACCTGCTTTTCGTCTTCGGCAAGTTGGCTAAAACGAGCATCAAATTCTTTGTCAATAAAATCTAAGGAAAGGAGATAATTGGCGTTGCGGGCGTGCTCAAGCGCATATAGCCCCTGCATTACTTTGATTCGTAAATATCTTCTATTTAACATTTCGGTGAATTTCTCGGAATTGTAATTGGCTTGTCTCTATGCTCAAAATACGTAGTTATTTGATGCAAAGGCAAGTTAACTAAGTACCAGTTCAATTGGAATCAAGCCCCCAAAGTTAGCTATATTTTTGGACAATGAACTCCAATTGGTAAAACGGAAACAATAAAATAGTTTAAATTTGGTGTAAGACCTTGTTGTTAGGCGATCAGAGATTAGTCAAATGTTGGAAATCCTGGCCCTACAGGAAGAGAAGAGCCAGGTTATTCTGGTAATTGTATTCAATAAATGTTGAACAACTAAAATGTTCTTTTCAAACGACCTACATCTTCAATACGCTTCAGTGCAATGCGAATCGCGGCTTCATGGGTATTGATATTTTCCTCGTCGGCTTTTTTCAATAACTCGGCCGTGGTGTCATAAATTTTCTCGGTATGCGCAAAGGCACGGTCGCGGTTATAATTTTTGATAATTTCGTAATATACGTTGATGATTCCTCCCGAATTGATCAAAAAATCTGGAGCATAAATGATATTTTTCTGTTTGCAAGCATCCGCGTGGATGTTTTCGTCTTTCAATTGGTTGTTGGCGGCTCCGGCAATGATGTCACATTTCAAGCGTCCCAAAGTATCATCATTCACGGTGGCTCCCAAAGCACAAGGCGCATAAATGTCTACGTCGAGATCATAGATCTCGTCTTTGCCTACCACAGTAGCCCCAAACTTTTCGGATACCTGCTTTAGGTTATCTTCGTTGATATCAGCAATAAACACCTCCGCATTTTCTTTGGTAAGTTGCTCTACCAAATAAGCGCCCACGTGGCCTACTCCTTGTACCGATATTTTTTTACCTGCCAAACTATCCGAACCATAAGCTTTTTTGGCACTGGCCTTCAT
>CALDJV010000086.1 GCA_937899305.1 uncultured Cytophagaceae bacterium | reverse complement strand
TTAAATGCTTGCTTTGCCTGCCTAATCACCCACAAAATAAAACATATAAAAACGCATCTTTCACAAACGCTACTTTAACAATGCTCACCAACTATAGCATGGATTAAGGAAATGTACACTTTCCTTTTATTAAGTAACGCATTCGCAATAACTGTCTGATTTTGAAAGCGTTACTAAACTATCCCTTTTTTCACACTATATATCAAAATTATGCAAGAAGTTGCCTTTAAAAACAATTTTTTAGATGCATTCTTTGACAAAGACAATGCGTTACTTTCTATCACTTGGTTACCTTCTACTTATGAAATGGAGGCCAAAGACTTTCAATCAATATTTATGGATATTGCTCAATTTATTGAACAAAATAGCATCAAGTATTGGATGGGCTATACCAAAGATTTTGCCTTTATTGTGCCACCCGATTTGCAGGAATGGGCTGCTCAAGACTTCAACCAAAGGGTACTTAAAGCCGGATTAAGAAAAATGGCTATGATTGTACCATCTGATATTATTGCCAATGTGGGCGTACAACAAAGCATTGAGGAAATGGAGAAACACCAACATGCCGAAACCATTGTGACCCGCTACTTTGACGATGACCAGCAAGCTAAAGTATGGTTACTGAAAGAATGATGGCCAGAAAAAGAGGTAGTTAGTTTCCTCTCACACGATCAAAGGGCAACGGATTACAGATGATCATTCGTAATTCGTTGCCTTTTTACCTTCATTAAAGCATTAATGAATAATCTCGTTCACTTAATACTCAATCAATCATCTCATTATAAAAAATATGGATCCAAACCTAATTCTATCTAATCGTTTTGTAGAAAGCTATTTTGATCAGGAAAAATCTTTGCTCACGCTCCATTGGTTTCCAAGCACTTATGAAATGGAAATACAAGAATACAAAGATTTATGCTTAGAAACCATTGCTTTAACCAAACAAAAGGGAATACAACGTTTGATGAATCACACTAAAGATTATGCCTTTGTAGCGCCCCCCGAGCTGCAAAAGTGGATTTCGGATGAATTCAAACAGAAATTGAAGGACAGTAAGCTCCAAAAAATGGCGATTATCGTTCCCACTGATTATGTAACGAACCTAGCCATACAACAAACAATAGAAGAAGTAGATAAGCAAAAACAAGAAAACAGTTATCAAATACGTTATTTTGATGACCCAGCAAAAGCTAAACAATGGCTCTTTGAATGAGTGTATCATCACAAAATTAAATACTTGTTTCACCTGCCTAACCATCCACGAGATAAAGTATATAAAAACACATCTTTCGCAAACATTATTTTAACAATGCTTACCAACTATAGCGTAGATTAAGGACATATTCATTTTTATTAATTATACTCTTTTTTTACCCTATATATATCAAGATTATGCAAGAAGTTGCCTTTAAAAACGATTTTTCAGATGCATTCTTTGACAAAGAAAATGCCTTATTTTCCATTATTTGGTTGCCTTCTACCTATGAAATGGAAAATGAAGACTTTCAATCAACACTGATGGATGCGGCTCAATTTGTGGAACAACACAAGGTCAAGTACTGGATGGGCTACACCAAAGACTTTGCCTTTATAATTCCACCCGATTTGCAGGAATGGACTGCGCAAGACTTCAACCAAAGGGTACTTAAAGCCGGATTAAGAAAAATAGCCCTGATTGTTCCTTCTGACATCATTGCCAATGTAGGCGTACAACAAAGTGTTGAAGAAATGGAAAAACACCAACCTCCCGAAACCATTGTGACTCGCTATTTTGACGATGACCAGCAAGCCAAGGCATGGTTACTAGACGAATGATGATTTACTTTTAAAAAGAGGCAGCTAGTTTTCTTTAACGCTATCAAAGGGCAACGGATTACGGATGATTAGTCGTAATCCGTTGCTTTTTTTACACTCATTAAAGCACTAATGAATAATCTGATACGTCCCATTGGCTTACAAGTACTAAGCTACTTTCCTTTTACATACCAAAACGGCAATGAATAAGCATAGGTAGTTTGTCGCTTCTTTTTGATGAGTGGGTCAGGTAATTTGGTTTTTATCTGTAGCAAATTTTTACTACCACTTATGAGATAATCAATAGGAATATAGGCGATGATTCCCTTTGCCTGACTCACAGGATGGACATAAAACATAAAATTGGGTTGATTGATTTGAACCTTGTTGAGATAGATTTGATACAACTGCCCAAAACAAGCCAAATGATGGGCGTCTTTCTTTGCTTGTCGAGCGGGTGGCAAAAGTTTAGGGTCTGGGGAAAATGGCTTACAAAGTTGGTTCAAGCGAAAATCAAGTCGTTTGGGGTAAGCAATAAAAAGTTTTAGAAATGGTTCTTTGACGATGTCAGCTTGAATAGTGAGGTGTTCTATAAGTTGTTGAGGGTCACGTAGGTTTTCATAATAATCGTTTCGCAACAAATTTTCGGCACTTCCTTCAGAAAAATAGCTCCGAGTATCGAAAATGTCTTTTTGTTTGTAGCCACTATTATTGGAATTACTGATTAATAAAACCAGGAATAATGCTCCAATTAACGACGAACTTACCATCAAATGACGGCGAGACAAGTTGGAGTAAAAAGTATACATCAGATAAGGGGTTGCCTTACTGATGATTGGAAACAATACTTGAGCAATGCGATAATTAATCAAAAAACTCCATTTTTGAGCATCCTCATTGTTCTTAATTCTTTTTAGAATAAATACCACCAGGGCAAAAATAATAAAGATAGCCGCCATCACTGAAGAGATTAAGACCGTGTAGGACTTGATCAATTCGTTGGGAACCAGTAGTTTTCCTAATGCCATCACTACAAAAAAGAAGGCATACATCAGGGCCACTCCCAGTAACACCAATACAATGATAAAAGCAACAGAAAACAAAATACTACACCATTTGTCTAGCCGAATTACAAATTCGTCCACCGTGGTCAGTTTCTTTTTCAAGAACGTTTTGCCATAGTCACTTACGTATTTAATTTCGCTAAAACGAATGCCCTGAGGATATACTGATAACAACCCAACCATACCTACCCAAAAAGCCCGCATGGCAAAGTGTAAAAAAAAGGTCAGGATCAAGATTTGACCAATAGAAGCAAATACCGCATAAATAAGGGTGGGGAAAAGCAAGTCGATCTTACTACTACCCACCATAAAATCCATTCTATAAGCCACAAAGGCACTTTTGAATAGACCAGGCAAACTCAAAGAGGCATAGGCCGCTGCTCCTGAAATTAAGAGTTCTGGTTCCCAGCTTTGGCGGGCTACTTCTTTTACCCATTGCTGGTCTTGGTTGGGCTGAGGATCTTGTGCTTGAGGGTTGTCTTCTGCCATACAAAAATTGAAAAAATCAGTCTAAAAAAGAATTTCCTATGTTTATATAAATACCAATACCAGAAAAAATGTTTGTGCTACAATACTGGGCATGATCGATATTTTTATAAATTTAGCCATCATTCAAATACAAGTATATGGAAGTATTGCACAAAAGCAAATATTGGCACTTTGGTTGTTCAAAGGAGCAACGTCTCATGTGGTACGAATGGTTTGATACCAGCATAGATATGACTGATGAAGAATACAAAGAAGAGATGTCTGCAAATGCAGCACAATGTACCATCCAAAAGCTCCCCTTGGCGCTGGTTGATTTGAGGAAGTTTAAATTTATGATTACTCCTGAAGTTCAAACCTGGACTGATCAAATCATTTTTCCTCAATTTATAGCGTCAGGCCTCAAGCGAATTGCTTTTGTAGTGAGCTCCGATTTATTTGCCCAGGTATCCTTGCAGCAAATGATGGATGAAAAAATTGCCAAAGAACAGTTTGCCAGTAAATATTTTGAGACCAAAGAAGATGCCACCCAATGGCTACAAAGCTAATGTCTTACTTTACGTAATGTGTCAGGGGTGATTTCTTTGATAGACGTACAGCCCGAAAGAGCCATATTTAA
>CALDJV010000085.1 GCA_937899305.1 uncultured Cytophagaceae bacterium | reverse complement strand
TAGTAATTTCCTTTTTATAAATATACGAGCGGAACAATGTAGCAATAGAAAAAATTTAACAATGAGCCAAAGGCGGGACAATATTTTCACCAAACAGGACACTCACTACCCCTGTATTAATGATGGATGTAGAAAGGACATTTTTTAGCTTTTTGTTGCATCGCATTATTGCTTTGTTGCCAAACCGGAAAATCATAATAAAAGTTAGGGCTGATCACCTGATTGGCCCATTCCTGATGAAAAACCTGGGTAGTAGATGCCGAAAGTGGTGGGGTGATCCACGCCCAATCGGCATTGACTTCTCGGCCTTGTTTGCGCTCAGTATTTACAAAATGCATAAACTGGTCTGACGCAGTATGATGGTCTACCAGCGAGACCCCATTTTTTTGGTAAGAATATAAAACCGCCTCGTTGAGCTCCAACAAAGCCCGGTCTTTCCACAAGCCGTATTTGGTTTGGGTATCTAATCCCATTTTTTGAGCGATTTGAGGAAGCATATTATATCGCCGAACATCTCCAAAATTTCGTGAAGCAATTTCATTCAACATATACCAACCATTGAAGGGCGCAGCATTGTAATGAATTCCTCCTATTTCTAGCACCATATTAGAAATGATAGGCACCGCATGCCACTTTAAACCCAAATGCTGAAACCAGGCAAAGCGAGGATGCTCGATGGGCACTTCCAAAATATGGGCATCAGGAATTGGATATATACTTGGTGTGTTGTCATCTACCTGAATGACTATGGGCAATGCCTCAAAACGCGCGGAGTGGTTTTTCCAACCTAGCTGCTTGCAAACGTGGGTAAATTCTACCAAAGCAGGGTCCCCAATTACTGAACCGTCCGGTTGTGAATGTCCCGCATAACGAATCAGTTGGGGATTCCAAATACGAATGTTGGGTGGTTGAGATGGAGGACTGGCCTTGAATACCGTGATGGTAGAACGAACCTTACCTTGATTGGATGCATACTCGATATGATTCAGCAGAGCTTCAAACACTTCGTCGGCGGTACTCAATTGCCTTTGGTCTATTACTTTGAGCGTTTTCCAAAATAGCCTTCCAATACAGCGATTACTATTGCGCCAAGCCACTTTGGCCCCAAACTCAAGCTCATCATAGGTATGATGATAGGTACCAGTCAACGCGATTTCTTTTCGAATTTCTTCTTGACGTTTCTCGACTCCATCGAGTCCTATTTCTTGATAATATAAGGTAATAAACTTCTCTGCCTGAGTAGTTAATTTAGTGACACTAGCAATCATTTGGTCTTCTCCCTACTGTTTTTCAAATGCTCTATATTTCTTTCTTGATCAACACCCTTGATCGTAAATTGGTTAGAAAAAAATAACTTCTCGATCTAAACAAGTCATATGCTATTGTTGCATTGTTAAATGGTTATATTATTTTATGGTTCCGCTTCGCTTATTGTTCTATTGTTAAATGGCTGCGCGAAGCGATGATTTATTTCTATTGTTATATTGTTCCGCCTTCGGCTCAGCTCAGGGCTTTGCGCTACTGTCGACTATGGACTATCGACTGTGGACTAAAGAAAACGATCTACTAACTCCTAACTAAAAAACTGTATTTGTTATTTTTGATAGTTACGAGCTCCAAATATGGCACTACCTACCCTTACCAAGGTACTTCCCTCTTCCACTGCTATCTCATAGTCTCCACTCATTCCCATCGATATTTCCTCAAAGGCCACGTTGGGAAGTGTACCAAACTCGGCTTTAGCTTCATCAAAAAAGGTCTTCAAACCACGAAATTCACGTCTGATTTGTTCCTGATCTTCAGTATAAGTAGCCATTCCCATCACCCCTACCAAACATATATTTTCCAACGATTGGAGCGCTTCGGAAGCTAAAACTTGACGAGCTTCATCAAAAGAAAGTCCAAATTTAGTCTCTTCTTCAGCAATATGAATTTGCAATAAACAATTGATGATCCGCTGGTGACTTTTGGCTCTTTTATTGATCTCTTGCAAAAGTTTCAACTTGTCTACTCCGTGGATTAAGTGTACAAAGGGGGCAATGTATTTTACCTTGTTAGATTGCAAATGTCCAATCAAGTGCCACTCAATATCTTTAGGTAGTGTTTCATGTTTTTCTACCATTTCTTGTACTTTATTTTCTCCAAATCTTCGCCACCCTGCATCATAAGCTTTTTGAATGATTTCGGCGGGTTTGGTTTTACTTACCGCCACCAGTTTGGCTTGAGTAGGTGTAAGTTTCGAGTTGATATTTTCAATATTTTGGGCAATATCCATAGAAAAACAAGCTATTTATATAACTATTTAAGTTTTTTATATAATTATTTAGTTTTTTTGATGTAGAAATCAAAAAATCTTCTACTTTTGTAGTGTTCAACAAACTGTAAGCATATGCCAATATTAGGTAAATTGCTCAAAGAGGGTATAAAGTTAAGAAAAAGTATAGAGCAAGAGAAAAAGACTCCTTTTGATCTTCAAAAAAAACAACTTTTACAATTACTCTCTTCCGCTAAACAAACAGCCTTCGGTGTTCATTACAATTTTAAGGACATTATTCACGCAATTCATAATTCCAAAGGCGACGATACGAGTTTTTATGATGTGTACCGAGAAACGGTACCCACTTTCGATTATGATAAAATCTATAATGAATGGTGGCATCGATCTCGTAAAGGAGAAAAAGATGTATGCTGGAAAGGCCCAGTCAAATACTTTGCTCTGAGTTCTGGTACATCAGGTTCTCCCTCTAAACACATTCCGGTGACTAAAGCCATGGTCAAGGCCATTCACCGTACTAGTATTCGTCAGATTCTGTCTCTGTCCAACTTCAAAGACATTCCAAGCAAAGTATATGGCAAAGGGATGGTCATGCTAGGTGGTAGCACTCACCTCAACCGTATTGGGGCATTCTTTGAGGGCGATCTCAGTGGAATTACTGCCAGTCAAATTCCTTTTTGGTTTCAGCACTTTTACAAACCAGGGAAAAAGATTGCCAAGAACACTGATTGGAACAGTAAGCTAGACGAAATCGCTGAAAAAGCCCCTAAATGGGACGTAGGTTTTGTGGTGGGTGTTCCAGCCTGGATTCAAATTATGATGGAAAAAGTGATTGAGCGTCATAATTTGAATAATATCCATGAAGTATGGCCCAACTTGATGGTATATACCCACGGAGGTGTTTCGTTTGAACCCTACAAAAAAGGCTTCGAAAAGCTTTTGGGTCGCCCCATCACCTATATTGAGACCTATTTGGCTTCAGAAGGTTTTGTTGCTTTTCAAACCCACCCCAACAGCAACATGCGTTTTGTGCTCAACAATGGATTGTTTTACGAATTTGTACCTTTCAATGAAGAAAACTTCAATGAAAATGGAGAGCTCATTAGTAATCCCAAGACGTATATGATTCATGAGATTGAGGAAAACAAGGATTATGCAATCTTGATTTCTACCTGTGCTGGGGCGTGGCGTTATCTAATTGGTGATACGGTAAGGTTAACCGATCGAGCCAAGAGTGAAATGATTATCACCGGACGTACCAAACACTTCTTGAGTTTGTGTGGAGAACACCTTTCGGTAGATAATATGAACAAGGCCATTGAGTTGGTAGCTCATGAATGTAATATTGATGTGAAAGAGTTTACTGTAGCAGGTATCCCATACGAAAACCTGTTTGCACACAAATGGTACATTGGTACCAACGACAAGGTAAACTTGGATGAACTGAAAACCAAACTGGATAATCGTCTCAAAGAACTCAATGATGATTATGCGGTAGAACGTTCAGCTGCCTTGAAAGAAATTTATGTGGAAACACTCCCTACCGATGTATTTTTGAACTGGATGAAAATGAAGGGTAAAGAAGGAGGGCAAAATAAGTTTCCTCGAGTCCTGAGACGCAATCAATACCAAGAATGGGAACAATACCTAAACCAAAATTATCGGGAAACTACAGTATAAAACAACGATATACCCTTTCATCATTTTTAATCTAGCATACTAGAAATCCCCCTGCTCCTATTCAGGGGGATTTCTGGTTTAGTATTTATTTTATCGACCAAAAGTCTTTCATCAATATTTGAGTTTTTTTTGATAGATAAAATACTCCTTCAAAGCATCATGCCGTTGATCATAAGGTATAGATCACTATGACCTCAAAAGTAAGTGATATAATAATATTCACCATTTATTATACAAGCTGTATATTTAGACTACAAACCATTAACTTTGTTGTATGATTTATTTGCAAGGGGTATTGTATGGAATAACACTGGCCTTATTGATTGGGCCTGTTTTTTTTGCCCTCCTAAGAGTAAGTATCGAGCGTGGTTTTACATCAGGCGCCTGGATGGCGTTGGGCATCGCAGTGAGCGAGTCCTTTATCATTGCGCTAGTGGCTATTGGGGTAGCCCAGTTAGCCGAGACCAAAGAATTTCAATTTTATTTAGGGATTGTGGGGGGCTCTATGATGCTGGTATTTGGGTTATTTCCATTTTTCAAAAAAGTAAAACAACGTGCAGAATCTAAAATCAACAAAAAAGCGCAGGGTTATAAATTGGCCATTGAAGGTTTTTTGCTCAATGTACTCAATCCTTCTGTTTATTTATTTTGGATTGGAGCAGTTACCTTTAACAGCCACCTAAAAGGCAACGAGGTGATTAGTTTTTTTGGGGGAGCCATTACCACCGTGTTTGTCACTGACTTGCTCAAAGCCTATTTGGCCAACTATATCAGAGGGCACCTTACCGAAAACATCTTGGACAAAGTAAATAAGATTGCTGGTGCAGCCCTCATTTGTTTTGCTTTTTGGCTGTTTTATTCTGCTTTTAATGGTTTCAACATACCCAAGCATTGAATCTGTTATCATACATTCTTGATTTCAGATGATTCCTCTAATTGTGCTCTAGCCCAGCTCACCGCATCATCCATATCGCCAGTGAGGTAATAAGGAAAAGAAGGTTTTTTGATTGCGAAAATGGCGTTGATCATAAACCGAATGATAATGGATTTGAACACGAACGCACTACCACTTACTCGTTCTCGAAGCAGTTGGTCGTGCTTCTTTAAAAACTTGCCCTGTTTGATGCGATATCTTACTGGCAAAAAGTTTGAAAGACGCGCATCACATACAACACCGATTTTTTTCTGCTCTTTCAACAGCGCAAGATAATCGTCCAGGTATTCCTGAAAATTTTCATCGGTGGGTTCATTCCCCGTAAAACGAAGAACAATCACTGGATTCAGTTCTCTATCTATTTCACAAAATTTCATTCTTGTTTTTTATACTTTAATAAAAATAGGAACGAAAACTTTGTTCATATAGGTTCGCTTTTGAGCTAAGTTATCCATTTCTATCTTAGGGATAAGAAAATAATTACTTTCCCATTTCAGAACTTTGGCACAGTCTTG
>CALDJV010000084.1 GCA_937899305.1 uncultured Cytophagaceae bacterium | reverse complement strand
GCTACAAAAAACCAACGTAACTCTTGACCGAAGCAGACGCCAAATTGAGTTGAGCATCAATTCGGCAAAAAATATCCAACAAGCCATCTTACTCAATGAATACAAATTTCAAGATCATTTCGAAGATTATTTTCTAATCAACCGTCCCAAAGATGTCGTGTCTGGTGATTTCTTTTGGATCAACAAAATACAAGATAAGATCATATTAGTGGCCGCTGACTGTACTGGACATGGGGTACCTGGTGCTTTTATGACCCTCATTGGGGCCAACTTGTTGGACAACATCATTCAGGTAAGCAATATTCAGGCCCCTGCTGCTATTTTGGACCACTTGCATTTAGAGGTAAAAACAGCACTACATCAACAAGAAACCCGAAACAACAATGGAATGGACGCAGTGATTATCGTATTGGAAAAACAAGCGGCTTCTTCTCAAATGAAGCTCACATTTTCGGGCGCTAAAAACAATCTCTTAATTTGGTCGAATGATGAACTTCACGAACTCAAAGGAACCAGAAAGTCTATTGGAGGCATTCAAAACGAGCAGATTCAATTCGATTCACAAGAGAGATTGCTCCACCCAGGAGATATGTTGTACTTGGGTTCGGATGGATTGGAGGATCAAAACAATAAAAAACGTAAAAGATTTGGCCGAAAAAGATTAAGAAACTTGCTTATCGAGTCGCACTCCTGTTCACTTGATCAACAAAAACAAAAGATCGAGGCCACATTGACCGAGCATATGGAGGGTACCGACCAACGTGATGACATTTTGCTGATTGGCGTAAAAATTTAGATTCATATAAGGGACAGACTTCATGATATGCTTCAATTCATATTGAATCTGTCTCCACAAGTAGCCGAAGAGCAACCGACGGTTAGGTTGCTCTCATTTTATAAACTCCCAAAACGCTTTCAATACGCCTTCGGGATCTTCTACGTGGGGATAGTGCCCAATGCCATTCTCCAATAAAACCACGTCTGGATTGGGCACCAATTCTTGGTATCGTACAGTCATATGTCGGCCCGAAACTGGATCAAAGGGTCCATCAATCACCCGCAAAGGAATAGACGCCTTTTGCAATGCCCCTACCCAGCGTTCCCGATATACCTTGCGTTCTGTCATATACCGAATGAGTTTATGTCCTACTTTTTGCCCTTGGTTCAGCTCAATCAAATGCCAAAAATCATGTAATTCTTGGGCTGAAGGCTGGGTATCAGGGCCAAAAACCTCCGAAAATCGCTTGTTAAAACGTTTTTGATTCATGAGTCCGGCTACCAGAGAACCCAATGGACTGATCAATAATTTTTGAATCAATCGCGGTATATGTGTTTCCGGGAATAGCCCTCCATTGAGAAAACAAACTGACTTGATTTTTAAACCCTGATCGCCCTTGCTTTCACGGTCCAGAAAACGCGCTAACATTTCCTGGGCTACGGTATCACCATAATCATGAGCTAAAATATGACATTCTGTAATCCCTAACTTTGTCAATAATGCTTCGTGCAAACTCGCTTGATCGTGGATGTTATAGTAGTATTTTTTTGGTTTGGCCGAATACCCAAATCCAATCATGTCGGGAGCAGTCACCGTAAATTGATCTACTAAAGGTTGCCATATCTTGTACCAATCCCAGGAAGAAGTAGGGAAGCCATGTACCAATACCAAATGTTCAGCAGCTTGCCCAGCTTGTACATAAAAAATCTGGTGTCCCTTATAGTCAAAATACTTCCCTTTGTTTTTCCAGTCGTTCAGTTGCATGTTATTTATTCTTGTGGTAATCAAATAATTGGGTGATGGGTAAAATAGCAAAATTACATCAAAAAAGCCCGCTAATTATTTAGCGAGCTCAGTAATTATTTCTTAGTTTAAATGAAGACTACAGATCATCGGTCTTTTTTCCGGGCTTGGGTACATCTAAAAACATCGACGAAAATTCGTATGCCTTCCAAATGCCTTTATCGTTTCGCTTCAGAGTAACCGGACGCGCTCGAAACCCTGCTACATCAACAAATACTTTTACTCTTCCTTTGGCTTCGCTTCCGCTGTATTTATTGCGCGAGGTTACCACTTGGTAAGGTTTGCTGGGCGTATATCCATTTTTATGGGTGGCTCCTTTGAGGTAAGCTTTGGCGGCATATCCCCAAAAATTCCCTCTTACTCCTCCCCTTTTCAAACGATTGATATGATACATCACATTGCTTCTGGGCTTGTAACCTCGATATACGTTTCCTTTCATTACTTGCGACTGATCTATGCCAATAGTCAGGCATTGCATGCCCAACTTTTCATTTTTACCCAAATTGATCAAAGCAGCGATGAACATAGCAGCTCCTCCTTCTGGGGTACGCGCTAAATTATTACGCATTTGGATAAACTCTTCGGGCGAGGCAGGTACTTTGGATAGGGTAATTACTTTGTTTTGCGCAATGCTTGTTTGATATGTACCAAACGCAAAGATGAACAACAACAAAGTGACTTTTAAGGTATGTCCTGTTTTCATAATAAGATGATTGTAATAGGTTTGTTTATATTCATTAGAACGCGCTAAAGCGCTACTTGTTCTATATAAAGTGGGTTACCTACCACAATCCCATTGATTTCGGGCCGTTTTATTTTTTTAAAAGCCGATGTTTGAGTCATTTGCTTAGAGGTAAAAGTAGCCATACCACGCACCTTGGGGAAAACATGGCCACTGGCCTGCTTGAGCAATTCGGCTACTATTTCACTTGCGGTG
Organism: uncultured Cytophagaceae bacterium; assembly: GCA_937899305.1. Classification (GTDB taxonomy): domain Bacteria; phylum Bacteroidota; class Bacteroidia; order Cytophagales; family Microscillaceae; genus Microscilla. The sequence goes on along the minus strand of CALDJV010000084.1, from coordinate 2,659 downwards.
CCCTCTGAAATGCCCTCTGGTTCGTTCCAGGTATTTTTAATAGATTTCACCAATGAGGTATCTGCTTGCATCTTGATGGTTTCTACTTTGGCGCCCACCAAATTGCTCGCTGCCCCGGTCAAAAGCAAGGCTTGGTGCTGCTTTATAATGACCACCAATACCAGGTCATCTTCTACCAACTTGATTCCAGCCCCCTCAAAACCAAAAAACAAGGGTGCTTCCTGGTCAATGTTTTCAAAATCAATCAGAGTCCCTTGCTTTTCAATCTTCTTGACCACCTTTTGTAGTTGTTTCAGATTTTGTGCATTGGTATCCTCCTTATTACCCTCAATGTCGAACCATGGAGTCTTGACACTCAGTTTCAACGGAAAATTGTCCCACCAGTTTTTAGTCAAATTTTGGTGCAACATGTTCACCTCTTGTCCAGCAATATACCAATAGAAATTCATAGCTGGAATTTAAGTATTGTTCGCCAAAAATCGCAACCAATTGACTCAATAATTCATTGGTTGGGCCTCTAGTTGATCAAAATATGCCTGGTACTCCTTCAATGACGGTGGGGTAAGGTAAGGTTCCAATAAACCACAACAAATATTCATATAATATATCAGTTGTTCTTTTCCAGTACGTTGGTGATGTAATTCAGCGTCTATAGCCCAAGAGTTATTCAACATCTGTCCCACATTGATCAATCGGTCAAACTGTCGGGCTTCGATCCCTTCTTTCAATACTCCTTTTTGCCCATACAATTGTAATAACTGTCGGGCCATCTGTCGCTCGACATGGATGTTTTGTAAGTACATTTTTTTGACTTCAGTGTGACTATTCAATATATCAAACAAGTTGAGGTAGAAGAACTTGTACTTCTTCTGTACTATAAACAACTGCTTGTGAGATTCTAAGAAGTACAAGATACTGGCCTCTTCACGAGGAATTGCAGTGATGAACGTTGTCATTTCGCTCAACATCATTTTATACAACGTAGTTACAATTTTTTCTTTTTTGTCCTTGTCAGGAAAATGATACGAAAAGCTCCCTGGGCTAATTTTAAGTTGATTACAAATATCTCTTACCGTCACTTTTTTTACCCCTTCGGCATTGAACAACACTCGAGATGCTTCTAAAATTTTTTCTTTTAAAGTCATAACTCAAAAATACTTTTTCTCGTACAGTTGTACAAACCTTAAATTATTCGTACAATTGTACGACAACCAAACAAACACTCTATGAACTTCATTGATTTTATTATAGGATTGACCCTAGTAAACACAATTCCTCACTTGGTAATTGGCATCTGGAAGGGGCGCATGCTCAGCGGTTTAGGGTTTAGTAGTCAAGCCAATATTTGGTATGGTTTGCTCAACTTTACCATCTCTATTGGCTTATTTTTGTATCATTATGGCATCGTAGGGCTCAAAAACAACAGTTTGTATGCGGGGGCTTTCTTTGTGGTATTGATGTATTTTATTGTAGGGAAGCTGTGCTATACATACTTTCATAAGAGGTATTTTCAAAAAAAGCAGACCAGTACTTGAAAGCCTGAGCACCTTGGGCAGGTAAAAACCGATACCGAATCACAAAGTGACTTCTCCAAAACAACAAAAGCCAATACTTACCCAAAGTATTGGCTTCAATCATTGTCTAAGGCTTAGCCTTTGTCACCATTAATGGTAATGACAAGTATGACACCCTGAACATTTTCTGTACTTACCATTGTTTTTTCTGGTTTTGAACAAAGACAGGCCAGAAAGTGCTTGTTCTCCTCCTTTTACATTGCTCATGTCGCTACTGTCTAGTTGAGCAAAATCTTGCTTTTTCAAGGTAAGCTTACCCGTTACATTTTTCTTTTTCATAATGAATAAAGTTTTGTTTTGAACATTAATTTGATCTGTCACGAAGTAAACTGGTTTTCATTATACTTTCAAATATGATAAGTACACAAAAGGTTAACATCATTTGTGATAACAATCATTTCTTCTTTAAATGCCATCACTACAAAATCAAGTCATCACGCTTAACAAACAGTCCTCATATTGTTTAAAAGGCAACATCAAGGTTTTATCAGTCTTTGGTTTTTATTAAAAAAATTAAATTCTATAAATACACTTATCCATTCAAATATCACATATAAAAATAACACTGCTTGGATATAACAAAGAAAGCCAATGCTCTTGTGAAGCATTGGCTTTGTTTAGAAACTGAAATTCAACACTAGCAACCGTTGGGTCCTGTCCAGCATCCCAAGCATCCAGAACATCTTCTCAACTCACCGCTATTTTTCCGAGTTTTGAACAAGGAAAGGCCACTAATTGCCTGGTTTCCGCCTTTTACATCGTCCATTTCATTGTTGCCTAATTGAGCAAAATCTTGCTTTTTTAAGGTAAGTTTACCCGTTACGTTTTTCTTTTTCATAATGAATAAAGTTTTGTCTTGAACATTAAATTTATCTGTCACGAAGTAAACTGGTTTTTATTACACTTTCAAATATGATAAGTACACAAAAGGTTAACATCATTTATGAGATCATTATTTTATTGCAAAAGTACAAATCGACTTCATTAAGTACCTATTTTTCATATAAGTAAGCCAAAATTAAATTTTATAAATAAATAATATAACAAAACCAATTTGTTACCGCCCTGTAACCTGCCTCATTCTT